>CAZSUQ010000109.1:0-10945 GCA_964609935.1 uncultured Thermodesulfobacteriota bacterium
CCTCCGGTCCGTGCAGCCTGTATCTCCGGCCATCTCGACACCCTCGCTACGAAATCCTCGCTTGTTTTGGGACTAGCCGTCAGGGTGAGAAGACCCCTTTCCTGACACAAAAACGGCATGGAATGCATCTAAAAAGGCTAATCATCGTTACAGGGTTTGCAGCAGCGACCCTTCCTTTGTTTCTTGAGAACCGGGGTTAAACCGACCCATCGCCTGAAGGAGATAAGGATGATGGAGCAGGCCAGCGAGGTCAGAGAAAAGGATCATTACCGGAAGTGTTCACGATACAGGGATTGACATAATGAAGAATGCATCTTCTTTGACGGGGAGGACCACTGCTGGGCCAGGGTTTCGCCCTTTAAGCTCAGGCGGAGGCCGTCCATGCTGCTCAGAGAAACAGCAGAGTATTGCACCTGTCTTTCCATTTCCTGTACGGAATGTGACTATTTCGAACCCTGAGCCTGCCCGCCTCGTATCCCTCCGGACCTTGCAATGAGAGGCGAACCGATTCGTTTGCTTCCTTTCTCAACGACCGGGTGGGTTCCAGCCGTTCCGGGTCATTGCCAAAACAGGGTCATGCGGATAATCTAGGGATCGGCTGTCCTTGTTCCAGGGGTTGTCTGTGGATCCTTTGCCCCAGGTTCCCCTATGTCAGGGTATTGTTGCGGCTGGAAAGGTTTCTCTCACACAAAGCCTCCCTATGCATAAACAGAAGCCATTCATAAAGGCGTGTCGTGCCGAACCAACGGAGCGGGTTCCTTTCTGGTTGATGCGGCAGGCGGGCAGGTACCTTCCGGAATACCGCCTGCTTAGGGAGAAGCACCCCTTTCTGGAACTCTGCAAAGCTACTGACCTGGCTGTGGAGGTGACCCTGCAGCCGATTGAGCGCTTCGGCATGGATGCCGCCGTCCTGTTCTCGGACATCCTTCTCCTGCTGGAGGCCATGGGGCAGGAGTTGCACTTTATCGAGAACGTGGGCCCAAGGTTGAGCCGACCGATCCGGGAAAAGGCGGATATGAAGAGTCTCGGGATGCCGGACCCGGAAGATGATCTCGGTTTTGTCATGGATACCATACGGTTGCTTCGGGGTTCCATGGATGAAAGGACCGCACTGATCGGGTTCAGCGGTGCTCCGTTTACGCTGGCCACCTACCTGATCGAAGGCGGGACCTCCCGTCACTTTCAGAAAATAAAGGCCTTTATGTACCAGGAGTCCTCTTCCTTCCACCGGCTGATGGAGCTTCTGGCCGAGGCCGTGGAGGCTTACTTGAAGGCCCAGGTGGCGGCCGGTGTTGATGCGATACAACTCTTCGATACCCGGGCCGATGTCCTGGCACCCTCCGATTATCGGGCCTTCATCCTCCCGTACATGCAGAGGATCGTTCAAGGGTTGAAAGGGATGGAGGTCCCCGTCATCCACTTCTCTCTCGGATCCTCGACACTCCTGGACAGCATGGTGCACATCGGTGCGGACGTTCTGGGCCTTGACTGGAAGATCGACCTGGAAGAGGCACGGGAGAGGTTGGGCGAAGGGCAGGCGGTACAGGGAAACATGGAGCCCATGGCCCTGTTCAAGCCACTGGAGATGCTCGAAGCAACCGTTTGCACGGTTCTGGACAAAGGGGCGCGCATGCCCGGGTATATCTTCAACCTGGGCCACGGCGTACACCCCAAGACCCCCCTGGAGAGTGTGTACAGGTTGGTGGAGGTTGTCCGCAACTATCCGCTTTCTCAAGGTGGGGGGAAGGGTGCATGACTCGTTTGCGAACCGGAATTGCCCTGCTCAACATGGGCTCTCCAGCAGCGGCCGACGACACCCGGGCCTTCCTGTTCCGTCTGTTCAGCGACCCCGATATCTTCCGTTTTCCCGGCGGGAAATGGTTCCGGCCCCTGTTTGCGGGCTTGATCTCGTCCTTGCGAGCTTCCCGTGTTCGCCAGCGATATCGCATCATGGGGGGGGCGTCTCCCCTTTTGGAGATCACCCGGAAGCAGGCGGCGTCCATAGAGGCGCTTTTACGGGTCAGAGGGTATGACTTTCCTGTGGAGGTCTGCATGCGGTACAGCCCGCCTTTGACCGAAGAGGCCCTGGAGCGGCTTCTGTCCAGGGGTGCGGACGCGATCATCGGGCTTCCCCTGTATCCACAGTACAGCACCACCACCACAGGCTCCTCTCTTCGTGTCCTGCGTGCGGCCCTGGGAAAGACGGCCCCGGTGCTGCCCTATGAAGAGATCCGGCACTGGTATGACCTCCCCGGCTACCATGCAGCGCTTGCCGGGAGGATCCTCTCCTGCTGGAACAGGATTTACGAGGAGGGAAGGACCGGCCTCCTTTTTCTGGCACACAGCATCCCCACAAGGTTCGTGCGGGAAGGGGACCCATATATCGGACAGGTTCAGGACACGGTTCAGGGGATTCTCCATGAGCTGAAAAGACAGGGTCCCCTGCAACCCCCCTGGTTTCTGGGCTATCAGGGGCAAGTCGGCCCTGTGAAATGGGAGGGGCCGCCGGTTCGTGAGGTATTGGAAAGGATGATGGCAGAAGGGATCCGGCGGGTTGTTGTGATTCCCGTCAGCTTTGTTTCAGACCATCTCGAGACCCTGTACGAGATCGACCTTGAATACCGGCGGCTTGCTCTGGAAATGGGTGTGGAGGCGTTTGAACGGATAGAGTCCCTGAACGATGGAGAGGATTTTATCGAAACGCTTGTTGACCTTGTCCTCCGGCATCTGCCAGGCAAACAGGAACAGGTGGACGGGTGATGAAAAGAATTTTCGTGATCGGTGGAGGTATCTCCGGGCTTGCCACGGCCTTTCGGCTCCAGCAGCGCTTCCGGGAGAGAGGGGTGCAGGTGGATCTGAAGCTGCTGGAAGCGGAGGAAAGGCTGGGTGGAAAGATAAGGAGCGAAGAGAAAGACGGATACCTGCTGGAATGGGGGCCCAACGGGTTCCTGGACAACAAGCCGGACACGCTTGCCTTGTGCAGGGCCCTGGGGATCGAAGGGGACCTGTCCCCCAGCAGCGACCAGGCCCGAAAGCGATATGTGTTCTCCGAAGGGCGACTGCACAGGGTTCCCGAAACCCCTGGACCCTTCTTCCGGTCTCCTCTCCTTTCACCAAAGGGCAGGCTGCGCATCCTGAAGGAGCCCCTGGCTCCTGCGACCCCCCCCGGCACGGACACCAGCATTGCGGAGTTCGGCAGGCGCCGCCTGGGTCGGGAAGCGGCGGATAAGCTCCTGGATCCCATGGTGTCGGGCATCTTTGCGGGCGACCCGGCCTTGTTGAGCCTGGCATCCTGCTTCCCCCGTATCCTGGAACTCGAACAGCAGTACGGAAGCCTGTTTCGCGCCATGATGTCCCTTCAGAAGGAGAAAAAGAAACAGGAGAAGCGAAGCAGGGAGCAGGGGGAGCAGGGGACGGAAGGGAAAGAGAAGGCAAAGAGTCCGGGAGGGCCCGCAGGCCCGGGTGGAACCCTGACGTCTTTTGCCGCAGGCATGGAACATCTCATCCGCATTCGCCGCCAGCGGCTGGGAGAGGCCGTTCAGAACAGAAGCGTGGTCACGTCCCTCGTGCCCGAAACCATGGGAGATGCAACCCGGTACCGTATTCAATACCTGCATCAGGGCGTCGAAAGAGAGGAGCAGGCCGATGTGGTGGTCCTGGCTGTGCCGGCCAATGAGGCGGGTCGAATCCTCGCAGGCCTCGATTCCCGCGTCCGCACGCTCCTGGATGAGATCCCCTATGCACCCCTGGCCGTGGTGGGGCTCGGGTTTCCCGAGCGTGAGGCCCCGGGGAGCCTGGACGGATTCGGGTTCCTGATCCCGTATGCAGAGAAGACACCTGTTATGGGCTCTCTCTGGACATCCAGTATCTTTTCAGGGAGGGCACCTTCCGGACATGTGTTTACAAGGAACATGGTGGGGGGGTGGAGAAACGCCTGGGCTTCGACTTGTGATGATGGAACCTTGACCGGTCTGGTTTTCGAGATCCTCGAGAAGGCTTTAGGGAACAGGGGGAGGGCCGCTTTTCAAAGGATCGTCCGACATACACACGCCATCCCTCTGTACACGGTGGGTCACGGGCAGCGGCTTCAGGAGGTGGACAGGCTTCTGGAAGGTTATCCGGGATTGTACCTGACCGGCAATGCCTTTCGTGGCGTGGCTCTGAACGACTGTTCGAGAGAGGCCCTGCGAGTTGCAAAACAGGTTGAAGCAGACCAGCTGACGCCCCTGTCTACGACCTGTGAAGGTGGGACGGGATAGGAGAGGGCTGTCTCCGGAAACCGCCCATGCACAGGAGTCCTGATGAAGGATGAAGAAGCAGCCTGGAGAAACGGGAATCTTCCTTCCCCGGAGCAAAAGGGCACGGTTCTCGGAAGGCAGGGGCAGGCCATTCGTTACTGGCTGTATGGAACTCAGGGCATTCCCATCGTGCTCTGCAACGGCCTGTTCAGCGGTGTGACATCCTGGACGCCGTTCGTTCAGCACTTTGCCCGGACACATCGCCTTCTCCTGTGGGAATACCAGGGGCAGGGTGTCTCCACCGGGACAACGGAAACGCAACAGGTTACGGTGCGCACCTTTTCCGAGGACGCCCTCCAACTCGTGGACGGGGTGGGGATTCAACAGGCCATCTTTATCGGACAGGGGTTCGGTGTACAGGTCATCCTGGAACTCTACCGGAACAGCCCGGAAACGGTGATGTGCATGGTGGGCGTCAACGGGGCGGAGGAGGGCCGTCTGTCCAGTATAGCCCCCTTCAACAAGGGGCCCTTTGTTGCCCGCACCCTGGAGAGGATCCTCTTGCCATTGGGCGTCCCTTTCTGGAAGGTCTTCCGCGCGGTGTGGAACGCGGCACTGCCGTTTCACCAGAGGGAAGAGAGGCAGGAGGCAGAGACCTCATTGCCTGCCGCTGGGAAGGGGAGAGCCTGGCTCGAACAGGTTTCACGCACGGATCCCGGGATCGGCCTTCGCATCCTTTCCTCCATGCTCTTCTACCACCCCGGATCCCTTCTGCCGCAGATGTGTATCCCTGTCCTCATACTGGGTGGATCCGAGGACCGCTTCATCCCGTCTGAGCGATATGTGGAAATGGCCAGACGGATACCCGGATCCCGCCTGGTCATGCTCCAGGGATGCTCCCACCAGGCCCTGGAAGAAGATCCCCGGGCCGTGAACAGGTTCGTCGAGGAGTTTCTGCTCGACCAGGGCATGATGTGAGGATGCTGAGGAGGCACTTTATCTTGTCACAATAAATACAATGATAACATATAGATAAGTAGATATATATAATGTTATGAATTAACTTATGATCCGGGCGATTCTCATCCTTTTTATCCACTCATTCACCTCCTTCCTGTTTCAAATGCCGGTAAAGGGGTATTCCCCGGGAGGCTTCGGGAAGAGACGAAAACCCTCCTTATGGAATCACGTATGAGGAATGCCGGGGCCATTGAATACGAGGTGACACAGCAGGAGGCGGGTTGCCGGCTCGATCGATACATCAAGGAGAGGAGGCCCGAGGCCTCCAGGCGCAGGATCCTTGAATGGATCGAGGACTTGCGGGTCAGGTGCAACGGGAAGGCCGCACGCAAAGGGACGATCCTTCAGGCCGGGGACCGGGTTGAACTCCGTCTCCCCCCGGTTGAAGAAGGAGAAGGGGTTTTTCCCGAGCCGGGGATGCCTCTCCGGGTCCTTTTTGAAGATCCCAGCATCGTGGCTGTGGACAAGCCGCCAGGGTTCCCCTCGAGTCCTCTGCGTGATGGGGAGCACGGCACCCTGGCCAACGGTCTTGTTGCCCGGTACCCCGAGATGCAGGGAATCGGTTTCTCGGCAAGGGAACCCGGGCTGTTGCAGCGCCTCGACAGGGGGACATCGGGCGTGCTGCTCGCGGCCCGAAAGGCCTCTGCCTTTGACCGGCTCCGTGCCCAATTCGAACAGGAACTCGTTATCAAGGTTTACAAGGCGGTTGTGCATGGACAACCCGAGCCCAGGGGCGAGGTGAACCTGCCCATTGGAAGCAAGGCCCGAAGGGCAAGTCGGGTAACGGTGTTTTCCGGGGAGCGTTCTGAAGCGAGATTGCGTGGATTGCGGACAGCGGAAACCCGGTACCGGGTCCTCCACTCATCCGGTACCTACAGCCTGGTTCGTCTTGAGATGCGTACGGGTGCCCGTCATCAGCTTCGTGCCCACATGTCCTTTCTCGGGCATCCGGTGGTGGGCGATGTCCTCTATGGATCGGAACGGGAAGGTCCTGTCCACAGGATCGAGCCCCACAGGCATCTCCTTCATGCAGCGGAGATACGGTTCTTTCACCCGGAAAACGGGAAACGCATACACATCCAGTCGCCTTTGCCCGGGGATTTCCTCGACTTCCTGCGAGCCCAGTCGCTTGGTTCTCCCGGAGAGCCCTAGCCCCTAGCCGGACAGGCCCGTCCGCAGGACATTTCCCCCTGAACGAAAAAAGAGGGGACGACAACATCCATTGCCGTCCCCTCTGTATCTTACTTTCCAGGCACCCTCATCGAGAAGGCTGACCCTGTCATCCTGCGACCTTCAAGGGTGCATGTTCTCCCTCTGACCGCTTGCTACTGCTGCCAGGCCGTCTGGTCCTGCCCGGTGTGGAGAAGTACGCTGACTTGCAGGAAATAGAACGGGCCGTTGCCCCATACCAGGGAGCCGACCTCATCAACACCGATGGCGTATCCAAAGGCATCCCAGAGGATACCGCCACCCACGCACACGGAGAAGCTTGAGCCAAGGTGAATGTTGACGCCTGTCTCCGCACCGCCGCCTATGCTCAGGGTTGCTGCCTCAACACCGCCCGCATCCCAATAATTGAAGTTGAGATTCAGGGCAGGGCCCACCCACCACTTCAGAAGCTCGTTTCGGAGAATCCCGAAGCCGAAGGTATGCCTCCATGAAACGCCGTACTTGCTGTTGTCATCAATGTCTCCGGTCAGTGTTCCCAGCGCGGGCAGGATGGCAGGAGGGATTGGCGAGGTATCCAAGCCACCATCAACATTCAGGTTGGTTGCAATGTCAAATCCGAGCGACATGCGGTAGTTGAAGAGCTTGTCCCTCGAGGGGGCGCTGTCATAGAGCAGGCCGAATACCAGATGGTCGAGCGCGAGGTCGAAATCGACGGCATCCATGGCTGCCACTGCCATATCGACATCCGCCTGCGTGATGCCTGGTATTTTCCACATTTCTTCGATGAGAAGATCTTGGAGGAAATCGGGAAACCCTGCTTTGGGCGTTTCCCTTGACCACTGGAAGAAAGGACCCCAACCTCCTGCAAAGGCCGTACTGCCGATCATGAGGCAAGCCATGAGCACGATCGTAAAAGGGATTCCTTTTCTCATTTTTTTTCTCCTCTCTCTGTTTCCTTTTTCCGTTGCCTTGAGATCTCCTCTGTCAACGACCAGGGCCTTGACGATGATTCTTACAGGCATTCCTGATCGGAAGGGCTCAAGGAATACTTTATCTTTTTCTGTGCAAGCCGTCGGAATGAGGCAATCATAGGGATAACCTCAGAGTCCTGTCAAGAAAAAACACTCGAGAAGCAAGAAACATTCGTTCGGTCTTTGTATTCAATCCCGTGATTGAAAAAAAGGAAGGGCTTCTATAGCATACACAGGGCTTTATGGAAAAAACCTTTGGAGCGGAAAAAAGGACATGGACGTTTCCATCGGGACCTCCATCCAGATCCTGATCGTGGCCTTTGTCGTGCTGGCACAATCAGCCGAGTGGTTCGTGGACGGTGCGGTGGGGCTGGCCAAAGCCCTGCGCATTCCCAAGATCGTAATCGGCATCGTGCTGGTGAGCCTGGCCACCACGCTTCCGGAACTGGCCGTTTCGGTCACCGGTGCCATCCGCGGGCATCCTGAGATCGCGCTGGGGAATGCGGTGGGCTCGGTGATCTGTGACGACGGTCTTGCACTGCCCCTGGCCGCCCTGTTCGCGGCAGGCCCCATTGCCATCGCCGTCAGGACCCTGCGAACCGCAGGCATCTTCATTATCGTGATCGACCTCATCGCCATGGGGATGGCATGGGACGGTACGTTGAGCAGGCCGGAAGGCGCTCTCCTTCTCGGCGGATTCTTTGTCTATCTCCTGCTGGCTTACAGGACAGAGAAACAGGGGATCCGGGAGGCCGGAACACAAGAGGAGGGATTTTTCGGTAACGAAGGAGAGGCGGGAGGGCCGGAAGGGGTGTTCCATGAAGGGGGATTCTCCCCGCTTGGGCTGGGGATGCGGTTTGTCGGCGGGCTGGCGGGCGTCATTGTCTCCGGGAACCTGGTGGTGCTGGCTGCTGGAAGCCTGGCCAAGGGACTCGGTGTACCCGAGGAGATCATCGCTCTGGGGCTGGTGGCTTTCGGCACGTCCGTGCCCGAGGTGGCCACCTGTGTGGTGGCGGCAAGGAAAGGGGAGGGCGCCATCGCGGTGGGCAACATCCTGGGGGCTGATATCCTCAACATCTGCTGGGTGGCTGCAGCCTCTGCGGTGGTTCATCCTCTCGTTGTTGAAAAAAAGACCGTGACCTTCATGTTTCCCACCATGATCGTGATCGTGTTGGCCATGTTGATCATGATGAGGATGGGGCATACCATGACGAGGAAGAAAGGGGCGATTCTCCTGGGGCTTTATCTCCTCTATCTCCTTGGGCTGGTGGCCTTCTTCCGGCCTACGGTCCTGCCGCACTGAACTCCTCCCCACCCGCCAATCCATGCCTCCACCTGTTGACAGGGAGTGAGGATTATTCTTAACTGTCATGCATGAAGCCTGGTCCCTTGGGCCAGGATTCTTTCTTTCAAAGGCGTTTTACCCACCGAACGAGTTGTGTTGATTCCCCTGCTGGAGATGTTCATGAAGAAGAGAGAGCCCAAAGCCTTGACCTGTCCGGAAACGTGCAGTGCGCTGTGCTGCAAATACATCGTCAAGCACCTCGAACCGCCGCGAACGAAACTCGATTTCGACGAATTTTACTGGTTCCTCTGCCACGAAAAGGTCGCGATCTTCATCGACCAGAGGAAATGGTACCTCCTGGTGGACGTGCCCTGCGAGCAGCTCGACGAGAAACTCCTATGCCGGATCTACCCGAAAAGGCCCCACGTGTGCCGGCTGCACTCCGAAAAGGACTGTGAGTTCACGGGCGATGTGGAATTTCAGGAGATCATGCGTTTACCCGAGGATCTGATCAAGCACATGAAGCGGAGGGGGATTTCGTTTCGTGTGCCCTGGATGGATGGGAACGTGGCAGGGAGAAAGGGAGGACGAGGAAGGTCCACCGCCAAGAAGAAGGGAAAGGGGAAGAAAGGAAAAGCAAAGGGGTGACAGGAGCAGGGTCGGATCCGCGCAGCACAGGTAATGACAGGAGGAAGGGCCTATGACCGGACAGGCGACGGACAGGCCGTACTGGAACATGGAGATCGAGTCGAAGCTGAATACGCCGTCCATCAAACCGGTTCAGCTCAAGAACATGCAGGAAATGCTCCGCTTCATGTACGACCGTTCCGGGTTCTGGAAGAGCTTGTGGGACCGGGAAAAGATCGATGTGAACAAGATCCGGTCCCTGGAGGATTTCCAGAAGATCTTTCCGGTCTATACAAAGGATGCACTGAGAAGCCTTCTGATGACCGAGTACATGGACCGGTTGGGCGAGGGGCTCATGAGCATCGCCAAGGAGTTTTTCTGCGTGTCGCCTGAGCAACTCGTGCTCGTCTGTTCCACCTCCGGCACCACCGGAGAACCTACCCCCTATACCTTTACCCAGAAGGAGCTCGCGCTGAACACGGAGAGCCTGGCGCGTGCGTGCTGGCGGATGGGTGTTCGGCCGGGAAATGTGGTGGTTCATGCCATGGGGCTTTCCATGTTCGGCGCCGGGATGCCCGTGGTGATCGCCATGACCCAGTGGGGCGTGACCTGCATACCGCTGGGGGCCGAGGCAGGGACGGACCGGCTCCTGAATTTCCTGAGGCTGCTCGGCCTGGCCTACCCTGAGATCCATGCCATGTTCATTACCCCCTCCTTTGCCGAGTATGTGGCAGAGCAGGCACAGGAGGTCATCGGGCAGGAGGTGGGCGACCTGAAGGTTCGGAGACTGATCTGCGGCGGAGAGCCCGGTGCCGGGATCCCCGAGGTCCGCCGGAAACTGGAAGCGGCCTGGAATGCCAGGGTCTTCGACGGGATGGGGCTGGGGCCCATGGCCTTTGTCTCCTGCAATGACGACATCTACCGGGGCATGCACTTCCTTACCGAGGATTCGGCCCTGTTGGAGATCGTCAATCCCGAGACCCTCGAGCCGGTTCCCATGGAAGAGGGTGCAACGGGCCTGATGGTGATGACGCCGCTGAAGGGGGAGAGCATGACCGTGGTCCGACACACGCCCGGGGACGTGATCCAGGTGTTCACCGAGCCCTGCCCCTGCGGCCAGACAGGGCTCCGGATTCAGATGGTGGGCAGGACCGATGATATGCTCAAGGTCAAGGGCGTGATGGTGTACCCGGCCGCCATCGACAATGTCATTACGGGCTTCGTGCCCCAGGTCACCGGTGAGTTCCGTATCGTTCTGAAAGAGCCCCCTCCCAGGGTCACCCCACCCCTCAGGCTGAAGGTGGAGTACGGGGAGGGTGTTCCGGAGACAGCGCTGGAGGGCCTTGCGGGAGAGATCGGCGAGAAGATGCACAAGCTTTTGAAGATCCGGCCGAAGATCCAATGGATCGAGCCCAGGAGCCTTGAAAGGTCCACGCACAAGACCCGGTACATTGAGAAGGACTACGATGAAAAAGCGTGAGAACGAGAAGGAGGCGGGTAAGGGAATGAAAAGAAAAGAATCGGAATCCATTCTATTCTCCGAGATCATCAATGCGAACCGCGAACTCAGCATCCTGCACGCATTGAAGGGTTACGTGCCCCCGTTTCAGATCCTTCGCAACTATCATCTGGTG
>CAZSUQ010000110.1:0-10927 GCA_964609935.1 uncultured Thermodesulfobacteriota bacterium
GTTTTCAAGAGGAATGTTTTCCCCCTTCACATATCTATACCAGATTCCAGGCGTTCTGTGCCAGATCCCGGGCGTTTCGCAAGGCCGGATCATTCAGTCCGTCGCATCCTGGCGGCAAAGAAAAGATCGTAGAAAGGTGGTTCGTTCCACGACCGGAAGCAGCGGTCAGCAGAAGAAAGGGCATTCAAGCCTTCAGGCAGATAAGGGGTGGTCTCCTCCTGAACAAAGCCGGGGTGTTCGTCCAGAAACGCGTTGATCACCTCCTCGTTTTCCGCCCGGTTCACGGTGCAGGTGCTGTAAACAAGGGTGCCGCCCTCCACAAGAAGGGGGGCCGCCGTGCGGAGCATCCCGCCCTGCAACCGCTTCAGCGAATCAAAGTCAGGTGAGGGCCGCCACTTCCTTTCCGGGTTTCTTCTCAGGATGCCGAGACCCGAGCAGGGGGCGTCCACCAGGATCCGGTGAAAGGCTCGATCCGGCAGGCAGGGGTGTGCACACCCGGACGCGTCGGCGCACAGGGGCTTCACGATGGTCACGCCCATCCGCGCGCAGAGACCCTTGAGGTCCTGAAGGCGGTTCCTGTTGATGTCCATGGCGATGACCAGACCCTGGTTGAACATCTTCTGGGCGATCTGTGTCGATTTGATACCCGGAGCTGCACAGAGGTCCAGCACGCATTCCCCCTCGTGGGGATCCAGGAGGCCCACGATCATCTGGGAGGCTGCGTCCTGCTGCAACCACCATCCCTCCTGATGGCTCGCAGCCCTTCGCAGGTCGCCGCCCTTTTTCAGGATCACGGCATCCGGAAGGCTGCCGGAAGGTTCCGCTTCAAACCCTTCCCTTTCGAGCCGCTCCATCAGGCTCTTCCTGCCCGTCTTGATCGTGTTGACCCGAAGTACGGTCCGGGGGGTTTCCAGCAGGTCGCTGAACAGTTCTCCGGCCCTGTCCGGGCCGAGCTCCTCCTTCCACAAACGGACCAGCCATTCCGGGAAGTCCTTTTCCGGTTCTCCTTCCAGTTGTGACAGGGTTTCCTCTTTTCCGCGGCAAAGGGATCGGAGCACGCCGTTTATCAGGGAAGCGGTCCCCAGACGGCCGTGACAATGGGCCATGTCCACGCAGACATTCACAGCGGCATGATCCGGTACGCGATGGAGAAAGAGGATCTGGTAGGCTCCGATCCTGAGGATGCGGAGGATTTCCCTGTCCAATTTGTGAAGAGGCCTCTTCACAAAGGGCTTGAGGGCCCGGTCCAGCGTGCCCTGCCTTCTCAGAACCCCGTACACGATCTCCGTGGCCAGCGCGCGGTCCCTGCTGTCCATATCCGCCTGGCCCTGGAGCTTTGCATCAAGGATCCGGTCGGCATAGGCGTTGTCTTCCTCCACGCGGGTCAGGGCGGTATAGGCGAGGCCTCGAGGGTCCTCAGGAGCCCTGGTCAAGTCGGTCTCCTGATTTCATGGTATGGCCTCGATTGAAATCGGCGATGTCCATCCTCTTCTTGCCTTCCATCTGAAGGGAAAGGATGCAGAGCACGCCTTGTCCGGTACCCACCTTCAGGCCCTTGTCAGACAGGGCGATGACCTCGCCCGGCCGGCCGGCGGGTGCTTCATCCTCCACCCGGGCCGCCCAGAGCCGAACCCTCTTCCCCTGCCAGAATGCAAACGCGCCCGGCCAGGGACTCAACCCCCGGATCCTGTTGGCGATGGTTTCAGCCGGAAGGTTCCAGTCGATGAGGCCGTCCGCCTTCTTCAGCATGGGGGCTTCTGTTGCAAGGTCATGGTCCTGTCTGGTGCAGGTCGCCTTCCCCAGGATCACGTCCTCCAGGGCAGACGGAATCAGATTCACGGCCACCCCGGCCAGCCGCTCGGCCAGCTCCCCGGCCGTCTCGTCCCTGCCGATCTCAACGGAACGGATCGCGATCACATCACCGGTGTCGGTCCCCTCATCCATGAGGAAGATCGTGATCCCGCTCTCCTTCTCCCCGTTCATCACGGCCCATGCCACCGGTGCCGGCCCCCTGTAGGCCGGCAGCAGGGAGAAGTGAACGTTGAAGCAGCCCAGAGGGGGAAGGTTCAGTATCTTTGCGGGAAGGATCTGACCAAAGGCGGCGGTGAGGATGAGATCCGGCCGATATTCTTCCAGGGCCTCCCGGGCGGCCGGACCCTTCAGGGATTTCGGCTGGAGGACCGGGACATTGGAATCCTGTGCAACCTGCTTGACCGGGGACGGCGTGGTCTTTCTTCCCCGGCCCCTGGGTCGGTCCGGCTGCGTGACCACGCCCACAACGTTCCATCCGCCTTTCAAGATGTCCCGGAGGATGACCGCGGCAAAAGAAGGGGTTCCCATGAACAGGATCCGGGTGTTCCTCAGTCTCTCCTCCTCTTCTCCTGTCCTGTCACCCTTCCGTAGATCGGTCACCTTGGCACCTTCGGTTTACTGAATCCCTGTTTCGTGTCTCGTCATGAAATCCCTGTTGGTCCCGACTACACATCGGGGTGTGCCATCTTGCGGGCGTCCACGACCCGGTCGAACTCCTCTTCAGAGATGAAGCCCAGCTCGAGACAGGCCTGCTTCAGTGTGAGGCCCTTCTTGTGTGCCAGGTGCGCCACCTTTGCAGCCTTGTCGTATCCGATGACCGGGTTCAGCGCGGTGACGAGCATCAGGGAGTTCTCCACGTAAAAGGCGATCCTCTCCCGGTCCACCTGCAGCCCCTCGATCAGGAAGTCGGTGAAGTTGTTGCAGCTGTCGGCCATCAGGTTGGCTGATTGAACCAGGTTGAAGACCATCATGGGCTTGAAGGTGTTCAGCTCGAAATTTCCCTGGGACCCGGCAATGGCAATGGCCGTGTCATAGCCCATGACCTGCGCGGCCACCATCATCATGGCTTCGCACTGGGTGGGGTTGACCTTGCCCGGCATGATGGAGGAACCCGGCTCGTTCTCGGGCAGGATGAGCTCACCGAGGCCGCACCTCGGACCGCATCCAAGGAACCGGATGTCGTTGGCGATCTTCATCAGGGAGCAGGCGAGCGTCTTCAGGGCGCCGCTGGCCATGACCATGGCGTCATGGGAGGCGAGCGCGGCAAACTTGTTGGGCGCGGATACAAAGGGAAGTTTCGTCATCTCGCTGATGTACCGGGCCGTGCTCTCGGCAAAGCCCTTGGCCGTGTTCAGGCCCGTGCCAACGGCCGTGCCGCCCATGGCCAGCTCGTAGAGATGGGGCAGCACGCTCTCGATCCGCTCCAGGTCCGCATCGAGCTGGGACACATAGGCAGAGAACTCCTGGCCGAGGGTCAGGGGCACCGCATCCTGCAGGTGGGTGCGGCCGATCTTCACGATGTCGGCGAACTCGGTTGCCTTTGCATGGAGCGCGTCCCGCATCTTCCGCACCTTGGGCATCAGCTTTTCGTTCAGGGTCACACCCGAGGCCACGTGCATGGCCGTGGGAAAGGTGTCGTTGGATGACTGGGACATGTTCACGTGGTCATTGGGGTGAACCGGGTCCTTGCTCCCTTTCTCGCCCCCGGCCACCTCGATGCCGCGGTTGGCAATCACCTCGTTCACGTTCATGTTGGCCTGGGTGCCGCTGCCCGTCATCCACACACGAAGAGGGAAGTGGTCGTCGAACTTCCCCTCCATGACCTCCTCTGCAGCCTGAACGATCAGCTTGGCCTTGTCTTCCGGGAGCTTGCCGAGTTCCTGGTTGGTCAGGGCCGCGGCCTTCTTGATGATGGCAAAGGCACGGACCACCTCCATGGGGATACGATCCTCGCCGATGGAAAAATGATGCAGGGACCGCTGCGTCTGGGCGCCCCAGTAACGGTCAGCCGGGACCGGGATCTCCCCCATGCTGTCCGTCTCCACCCTCATTGCCGACTTCTTGTCTGCAGCCATATCTCCCCCTCTTTTCACACTGCATTCAGGATAGCGAGAGTATAGGGGATGTGTCTCGCCACGGTCAATCCATACGGCCCGGATCAGGCGAAAACGGCAGGAAGCACAAGGTGACGCGGCGGCCTTGCAGAATTGTCATCAAGGATCACAGTGATTATACTTGGCTGCGACTCACTTCTTCAGGGGACTCCAGTCCATGAAAGAAGCTCCGGACAAGCGGATGAGCCTGAGGGAGGCCGTGGCGGAGTTCGTTCATGACAACGACACGGTCTACCTTGCCGGGTTCCTCCAGCACGACCCCATGGCAGCCGTTCATGAGCTCATCCGCCAGGGGAAGCAAAACCTCACGGTTTCCAAGGCCGGCGGGCTTCTGGCCCTGGACATGCTCATGGGGGCCGGCTGCGTGGGCAAGGCCATCACGTCCTATGTCTGGAACCCCCTGCCAAGGCCTGCACACGGGTTCCTGCGCGCTGTCCGGCAGGGCCTTCCTCGAAAGGTCGAACTGCAGGAATTCTCCCTCCTGTCCCTCACGCTCGCCTATCTTGCCGGTGCACTCCACCTCCCCTACATCCCCACGCAAACCATGATCGGCTCGGACCTGCTCAAGCATGCCCTCCGGAACCCGGACCGCCGCGTCCGCAGGGGTAAAGACCCCTTTTCAGGGGAAGAGATCGTGAAGATGGCCCCCCTGCGCCACGACGTGGGTTTTATCCAGGTGCAGCGGGCCGATCCCCAGGGGAATGCCCAGGCATGGGGCTTTCTCGGAGACTCGGAATGGGGGATCCTGAGCTGTGAGCGTATCGTGGTCTGCGCAGAGGAGATCGTGTCCCACCGGGTGATTCGCTCGGACCCGGACCGCACCCTGATCCCTGCCTTTCGCACCCATGCGGTGGTCAAGGCGCCCTTTGGTGCCCACCCGCTTTACGTCATGGGTCATTACGAAATGGACTGGCCCTTCATGGAGCTCTACGAAAACGAGACCGACTCCGAAGAGGGATTCAACCGCTTCCTGGACAAGTGGATTCTCGGAACCCGGTCACACAGGGGATACCTGCAAAAGCTCGGCACCCGGAGGCTGAACGGATTGAAGCCGGAAAAAACCTGGCAGCCGTCCCCCATGAGCTACGGGAGATTTCCCCTCCACAGCTGGGGCGTTCCCGAAGAAAAAAGAGCGCGGGCGAAAAAGAAGCGCCGGTGAAGCCGGAGAGCCAAGACATCTTTCCAGGCACTACAGAACGAAGGTTTCAAACGTGGTGAATGAAGCATGAACTTTTCTCCGGTGGAGTGGATGATCGTGGTGGCGGCACGCCACATCCGGGACAAGGATGTCCTCATGGTGGGGACTCAGTGGCCCATCCCGGTGGCCCTGCTGGCCAAGAGGCACCATGCCCCGCAATGCACGCTCTGTTTTGAAGGGGGTCTCATCCTGGAAGACCTGCCGGAACGCATCCCACTCCTGACCGCTGATTCCGGCCTCCCGCCCGCCACCTCCTGCATGGGGGACTGCCTCACGGCCCTCGGCGCTGTGCTGCACGCAGGCCGGGCAGACCTGGCACTGCTCACCGCAGCTCACGTGGACCGCTACGGGAACCTGAACACCACCTGTGTAGGCCCCTACAGGAAGCCGACCATGCGTTTCGGGGGGAGCGGGGGCGCCTGCGACTTCGGCAGCCTGGCCAGGCGAAGCCTGGTCATCGTGGAGCACAACCGGCTTCGTTTTCCTTCCGCCGTGGACTTCATCACCACCCCCGGGCCTTCCCTGGGCAGGCCCGGGCATGGGAAAAAGGGGAAAAGAAAGGCACGCGATCCGCGACACCGCACGGTGGTGACCACGCTGGCACAGTTCTCCTGCAGGGAAGGTGAGGAGATGGTCCTTACAGGTTACCGGTCAGACCTGAAGCCCGCCGATATCCAGGAATCCGTGCAGTGGAAGCTCGCACGATCCCCGGGCTGCAGATCACTGACCGACCCGACCCCCGAGGAACTTCGCCTCCTTCGCAACCGGGTGGACCCCGCAGGGCTCTACCTGCTGAACCGGAAACAGGCCCCCCTGTCCTTTAACAAATAGAGAATCCTGGTCTGCAGGACCAAGTCTCATCAACCAAGACCAAACGGAGGAAAAAACAGATGCGATGGAGAAGGCCGCCTACCAAGGAGAGCCGTTGGAAACGAATCGGATGTGGACGTCGCTTAAGAACCCTGCTTCTACTCTCTTCCCTCGCGCTGGCATGGTCCCCTGCTTATGGTGACACGAACAAGAAACAGAAAGGCTCCCTTCTGGACACCCTTTACAAGAAGAACTACCTGACAGAGGAGGAATATCAGACCCTCAAGGAAGATGAAGGCAAGATGGATAAACTCCTGAAAGCTCTGGGGGGCCTGAGCATCGGCACGCTTGCTTACTTCGAGTATTCAGGGGGTGAGGTCCAGAAGGATGGGTTCAACCGGTTCGCATTGACCCGGGGATACATCAACATCAAGAAGAAGCTCACCCCCTGGCTCCGCTTCCGCGTGACACCGGATGCCCACCAGGACAGCAAGGGCGATTTCAAGCTCCGAC
Source organism: uncultured Thermodesulfobacteriota bacterium (assembly GCA_964609935.1). Taxonomy (GTDB): domain Bacteria; phylum Desulfobacterota; class DSWW01; order DSWW01; family DSWW01; genus CAYTRL01. The sequence continues at coordinate 6,448 of CAZSUQ010000110.1, forward strand.
TCAAATACCTCTACGCGGAATTCCGCCCACCGGACATCAGCTTTCTCACGGACATGCGCTCCGAAGTGGGGATCGGCCACATGCCCTGGCTCGACTTTGAGGAACACTTCAACCCCTACCGCTGCCAGGGGACCATGTTCATCGAACGGGCCAAGACCTTCAACTCCGCCGATCTCGGGATCAGCATCCGCGGGTACTTTGGAGGCCAGCTGGGCAAGGACTTCCAGAAAAAGGTGTCCAAGTACTACCCGGGACGCTGGGGAAGCTGGCACATCGGGGTCTACAACGGAACGGGGTACCATGCCGTTGAGATCAACGAAAACAAGGTTCCGGAGGTGCGCGTCACCCTGCGACCGCTACCGGACCTGATCCCGGGACTTCAGGTGAGCTACTTCGGGCTGTTTGGAAGGGGGAATGCAAAGATCGGTTCCACCTCTCCGGAATACAACGTGAACCTGGCCATGGTGAGCTATCAGTGCGAGTGGGTCATCCTCACGGGCCAGTATGCACGCACCAGGGGCAACAACAAGGGGTCTCTTGTGGTTCCGAACTCGAGCAGGGCGCTGCAGGGGGAAGGCTTCTCCTTCTTCTTCAATACCAAGCTGCCGGTCCTTGACCGAAAGCTCAACCTGTTCACACGCTTTGACCGCTTCGATCCGGACACCCGGGACTGGGTCACACAGGGGGACGACCGTTACAACCTCGTCATAGGAGGTCTTGCCTGGGAGTTCTATCACCACTGGTTGCTCCTCGTGGACTACGAGCGGATCATATACGACAAGAACATCGGCGGGCTGGGCAAGGTGCCGTCCCTGAACAAGGGCCTGGATGATGACTGGAAGGTCCAGGCCGTCCTCCAGATCAAGTTCTCGTGACCATGTCATCGTATTCTGGATTACAATGGTTTCATTCCTGAAAAAGAAAAGGAATGGGGGCCACGTGTGAAATCACGTGGCCCCCATTCATCATCACACAAATTCCGGATTATCTGCGGTGTGTGTTCCCGCCGCCTGACAGGGAAACATTCTCCGCATCTTTAAATCATCATCTCCCTGAACAAGCCTCCGGTTGGCAATCGTTCCTCAGTGGTACCTTCGACGAACCATGGCCCCCTTTAACCCGAAGAGGAAGAGCGCAGGGAACAGGTAAAGCGTAACCGCAAGGCGATTCGCCTTGGCATCGCCCGGGACGGTCCCGCAGGGTCCCCCATCCCCCTTTGGAGGCAATGGATCGGTTCGATCAAATATACCGTCGTTGTCTGTGGCATCAATCGTGAACGTATCCCCCGTGGTTCCGTCCAGCCTTTTCATGGTGGCAGAGATGGTATTGCCCGAGACATGCAGCACCACATAGTGATACACGGCTTCCGTGACTGCGATCGGTGCCTGGTTGCTGCTGTTCGGGGGATACAGGGGCGCCCCTCCCCCGCCGCTTACCACATAGGTCACACCGTTGATCCCGTCCACCGGAGAGCCCACGGGATAGGTGCCGTACCGGGTGTACAGGTGGTCGTGCCCGCCGAAGACTGCGTCCACCCCGTACTCCTGAAAGATCGGGGCCCAGCAGTCGTGCGTGCTCTGCGATCCCCCGTGCGACCCGTTGGAAAACGGCGGGTGGTGAAAAAAGGCAAACAGGGGGCCGCTCCCGGCATGGGCTGCCAGGTCCGACTCCACAAAGGCAAGCTGCGCGCCGGAACACTCTTCCAGGGTGCTGTCCAGTGCAAGGAAGTGAGCGTTTCCGTAATCAAAGGAATAGTAAAGTTCGCTGCCTGAGCTTGCCGTGGGGTTGTCCATGTATTGTACGAAAAAGCCCGAATCATCATCGTGGTTGCCCCGAATGGCAAACAGGGGTGCCTGGGAAATCAGGACCCCGGTTTTCTGGAAGAATTTCAGCCACTCATAGGTTGTTGTGATCCCGAGAATCACGTCGGCCAGGACGAGGTCTCCCGAGTGGACCACGAGATCGGGAAACTCACCGGCCATGGCGGTGGCAATGGCTTCCATCTCAAACGTTGGATTCCGGTTGTCCCCGTAGGCACAGAACGAGAACGCATCTCCAGGATCCACCGTGGTGGTGAAAAACTTGTCCGCCGTGGTCTCCCCGCCGCTCGTCACCCGGTAATGGTAGACGGTACTGGGATCCAGCCCGTCTATCCTCACCTGGAAAAGGGGCTGGGAGCCGTACCCGATAACAATGGGCGTACTCGAGGAGACCTCGCTGCCGTAGGAGGAATCCAGGCCATATTCCACGGTGGCATCCGCTCCTGTGGAGGTGAGGCACACCGTTACCCCCGTGGATGTCACGTTCTGGAGGTAGGGGCCTTCCGGGATGTTGGCAAAGCCTGAGGCAGTGCAAACGGAGATGAACACGACGGCCAGTCCCAATACCTTTAACGTACGCATCATTTCTGTCCCCTCATCACATGAGTTCTTTTCCTGGGATATCCTTTCACGACCGGGAACACATAATAAAACATTATTAAATAAATTTTAAGAATTTGCAAAAAACTCTTCTCCATTTGCTAAAACAAATCTCGGTTCGTCACGCAACTATTTGAAATGCTTATACAAGTACGACATCCTTGATTCTTTTCTTCATTAGATAGGGGGGCGCTTCATTCGGACAAAGTCGCTGATGATGGGGGTGAAGAAGGGACTATTGTGCACGCCCGGTCCCCAATTGCCCGGTCTCCCCCCCTGTGAAATAATGTGGGCCATCCATTGCTTACGAGGTCGGCCATGATCCATGTCTTCATCGGCACCAAGGCCCAGTTCATCAAGATGGTGCCGGTCATGGTGGAGTTGAGGAAACGGGACATCCCCTTTCGATACGTGGACTCCGGGCAGCACGCCGGGCTCACGGGATCCCTGAGAAAGGTCTTCCATGTGCGGGAACCCGACGTGTCTCTTCGAAGGGCCGATACGGATATCGACTCCATCCCCGGGGCGGCCGGCTGGTTTGCCAGGCAGACATGGACAGGCCTGCGCGGACCTGAACGCATCCGGGAGGGCGTGTTCCCGGGCGGGGGTATCTGTCTGATCCACGGGGACACGCTGAGCACGCTGCTCGGCATGCGGCTGGCAAAAAGGGCGGGCCTGGAGGTGGCCATGGTCGAGGCAGGGCTTCGAAGTCACAGCTATCTCCACCCCTTTCCGGAGGAGATGATCCGCATGTACTGCATGCAGCGTTCGGACCTGCTCTTCGTGCCCTCGGACGAAGCGGAGGAGAACCTGAAGGGGATGAGGATCTTCGGAAAGGTGATCAACACAAAGGGGAACACCGTGGCCGATTCCCTGCGGCTCATGGACGGTTTCACGTCCAACATGGAGATCCCAAAAGCCCCCTACGCCCTTGCCGCGTGTCATCGCCTGGAGACCCTCCTCCGTAGAGCAAGGCTTGCCCGAGTCGTCTCCCTGCTGAATCATGTTGCGGAGCGGATGCCCGTGGTTTTCGTAACCCACGGACCGACACGGAAGTACCTGGGGAGATACGGCCTGGACAGGCAGCTCTCGCCAGGGATCAGAAGACTGGATATGCTGGATTACCCGGACTTCATCGCCCTGATCAAGGCCGCCCGGATGGTCCTGGCCGACGGGGGGAGCATCCAGGAGGAATGCGCGTACCTGAACAAGCCCTGCCTGATCCTCCGCATGAAGACCGAACGGCAGGATGGGCTCGGCAGGAACGCGCGGCTCTGGCGTTTCAACGATCAGGAGGCTAGGGACTTTTTGGACTGGGCCGAAGCGTATGAGGGAACCGACCCGGTGGAGATGCCGCAACCGTCCAGGCGGATCGTGGACAGCCTGATCCGGCTCGGGCATGGTGCCGACAATCTTCCGGGGGAAGCAAAGGATGATTGACCGAAACGCCCGACAAACCGTGAGTCATCTGAGCGATGTGGAACAAGGTTAACACCAGCGAACCCGACACAACCGCTTCCTGGCTTCAACCGCGCCAGATCGTGGCCCTCGCGATCACCGCCGTCCTCATTGCGTACGCTGGTTTCTGGGCGGCTCGAAACTGGGAACGGATCGCACACACCTTCTCCTTCCATGCCTCCTACCTTGCCATCCTGGTGCCCCTTGTGGCGCTTGCCTACCTCGTGATCGGGTTGACCAACCAGATCATGGTTGCTTACCTGGGAGCCCCGCTTCGCTTCGGCCAGTGGGCATCCCTTGCCTTTGCCAGCACCCTGGCAAACTACATCTTCCCCCTTCGTGCGGGTGCAGCCCTGCGGGCCGGATACCTCAAGCGTGTGTGCCGTTTCCCCTTCATCAAATTCGCAAGCTCCATGGCCGTACTCTACATCCTTGCCATCCTTGTCAATTCCATGCTCGGGCTTTCCGCCATGGCCTGGATCTACATGAAAAAGGGGGAGGTCTCCTGGCCTCTTGTTTCCCTTCTCGCGGCAACCGTTTTCATCTGCATCGGCCTGATCCTGCTGACCCCTATGGCCGGAAAGGAGAGAGCAGGCACAGGT
>CAZSUQ010000111.1:0-10882 GCA_964609935.1 uncultured Thermodesulfobacteriota bacterium
GGCCAAGTACCGCGGCGGACTCTCCGGTACCTGGGCGGGCGGTCCGCTTATGTGCACGTCGTCCAGAAGTGGAAAAGGCGCTCTCGATTGATCTTTCGGGGGCAGGTGGAGCCGGGGGAGATGTTCACCTTCAACGGCATGGGCAAACACGGCACCATGGGCCCCAGGATCGGTATATTCATCAACAAGCACCTGAACGCCCGGATGCATACCCGCTGTTCGGAGCCCATTGGTCCGGGCCTCGTGAGGGGCCTGTTTGAAGTCGTGGAGGGGTACAGCCGCAAGGGCGGCTCACTCTGCCCTGTGCCTCCTCCGGGAGAGGATTGCGGAGCCTGCCAGGGCAAGGTGACCCGGCTGACACTCCGTTTTCTCGGAGACCGGGCGGCCCATGTGCACGTTACGCAGAAGAGGAAAAGGGGTGAGAGGTTGATCTTTCGGGGTCGCGTGGAGCCGGGAGAGATGTTCACCTTTGACGGAATGAGCAAGAAAGGCACGATGGGCCCCAGGATTCGCCTGTACATGGACAGGAGCCTGAACACCCGGATTCACACCAGCTGCTCGGAGCCCATCGGTCCGGGACTCGTAAGCGGGCTGTTTGAAGTCGTGGAGGGGTACAGCCGCGAGGGCGGCCTGCTTTGCCCTCTGCGGTAAAAGACGGTATCGTCGATTCCGTCAACAGGCGGACAAAACCAACAGTTATTCTTCCGGGAACTTGAACAGGAGCGGCTGTTCCTCGGCACGCCCTTTCTTCTTCCCGTCGCTCTTCTTCAGCCGTAGAAGCTCCACCCCGTCTCTTGGAAGGTCGCCGAGGAACGGGGAAGGCGCACACTCTTTCCGCTCCCCGTAGAGGAAGCGCGAACGGCTGCGCGTGAGAAAAAGGAGTCTCTCTGCACGTGTCATGCCTACGAAGAAGAGCCTTCGCTCCTCCTCCGGGTCTGTGGTCTCCTTTCCTGCCCGGCAGGGCAGCAGATCATCCTCACACCCGGCAATGAAGACCACGGGATATTCGAGCCCCTTGGCTGCGTGCAGGCTGGCAAGGGTCACCCGCTCGGAGCGTCGGTGGATTTCGTCCGTGGGCTGGGAAAGGGTCAGGCTGCGCAAAAAGGGATCCCACTGGCGGCCAAAGGGGGCGGAGGATCGGACGAGCATCTCCCAGAGCTCCTTCCACGGTGCCTCCTCGAGAGGAAGCCACTCCAGTTCGTGAAGGCAGAGGATCGTGTCTTTGATGGAAGGATTGTCCTTGAACCGTTCATCGCGAAATCGCTTCATCCCTGACAACAGATGAGGAGGGCTCTTCTTCACGCCGGACTGAATCTGTTCCCAGGCGAGTCTGTCCTCCGGGGCCCTCATCCACCTCAGCACGGCCAACAGGGTCCGCCCTTCCCTGCGCTGCCATTGATCCGCCCGGGAGGTCCCCTGAAAGGGGATGCCCTGATGCAGGAGTGCCTTCTCGATGCCCGGGGCCAGTGCGTTCAGGCGGAAGAGTACGGCGATGTCCCCGAATCCACTGCAACCCGGTTCTTCCCCGTCCTCCACCCTGTCCGCATAAAAATAGAGGGAGTCGGTTCCGCCCATGAGGCGCTCGATGGTCTGGGCGATGAAGATCGCCTCGGCCTGCTCGCTTGCAAGCTCCACCTCCCGGATCCTCGGGCCCTTCCCTTTCGAGGAGACAAGGGGTGCGCCCCTGCCCTGCTTCGAGCCCGAGGCAAGCATACGGGTGGCCGTTGTAAGGATGGTTTCCGTTGATCGGTAATTCCTCACGAGACGAATGCTGCGGCCATGGGGAAAGTCCTGCTCGAACCGGAGAAAGTATTCCGGGCTCGCGCCCCTGAAGCCGTAGATCGCCTGGTCCGGATCGCCGATGACGCAAAGGTCGTGTCCCGCCCCTGACAGCAGCTTGAGGAAGCAGTACTGGGCGTGGTTCACGTCCTGATACTCGTCCACGCTCACTGCATCAAACCGGTCCGCCAGCCCCTCCCGCCAGTCCGGATCACTTTTGAGCAGGCGTGCAGGCCGTGCAACCAGGTCGTCATAGTCAAGGGCATTGTATTCAACAAGGCTTTGTTGATAGCTCCCAAAAGCACGGAAGAAATCCTTGTCTTGAAAGAGATCTTCTCCGTCCTCTGGATAGACAAGGTTTCTTTTGGATAGCGAGATCCCCTGGAGCAGGTCCTCCACCTCTTTGTGTGACCTGTCCGGCAGGGCTTTTCTCAGCAGCCTGACCTGATCGTCCTCACCGAGGATGACGAATTCCGGGGCAATCCCCCGGTGGACACCCGCCTCCCTGAGCAGCTCGGCCCCGAGGGCGTGAAAGGTCCTGACACGAACCGGAAGGTCCTCCTTCCCCACATCCAGAAGCGCCCGCAGCCTCTCCTCCATCTCTCCGGCGGCACGCTGCGTGAACGTGACGGCCAGGATCCGGTTCGCCTGAACCCCCTTCTCCCGTATCAGGTAGGCGATGCGATAGGTCAGAGTGAGGGTTTTGCCCGTGCCGGGCCCTGCAATCAGGAGGAGAGGGGCTCCGGAAAAAAGAACGGCCTCCCTCTGCTCCTCATTCATCCCCTGCAGAAGGCCGGCCGTCCAGGGTGAATGCTTTTTGCTACCAGCCGTCGACAGGGAAGAACCTTCCGCCTCGCCGATTGTCATCAGCGGGGAAGTCCCCTGGCCGGATTCACCCTTTGCTTCTTCGTTCTCTTTTTTTTTTCCTGACCGCTTTGATTTTCCGGGGGACCGTCCCCCTGCCTTCTCCCCGCCAAAATCGATGAGGGCTGCCTGTCCCTCCAGCTCTTCCCTCTCGCCGGGCCGGAAGAGCTTCACAACACCGAACTCACCGTCGTAACCCGCGTCCAGCAGGACCTCGGCCTCCCGCATCCTCTTCACCCCTTCGGCCACGAGGCTCCCCCCTGCCTGCCTGATGTCCTCCATTGGCATCCTCATGAGGATATTCATCTCAGGCCCGAGCCTCTGCACGATCTCATCGCAAGCCTTTCTGACCCCCTTGGTCTGCGGGCCGGCCCCCCTTGCTTCGCCCACCACCTCTGCCAGTGATATCAACCGGTCATAAGGCAGCGCCCGGGGCGACATCTCCCCCTCGGGCCTGTCGGCAAGAACCTCCACCCGGTGCATCACACCCACGGTCACCTTCTTCCCGCAGGCCGGGCAGATCCCGTCCCTCTCCAGGGTCTCCGCAGGGTGCAGACGGCAGTTGCACTTGCGATGCCCGTCGAAGTGATATTTCCCCTGCTCCGGAAAGAACTCTACCGTGCCCAGGAAGCCCTCCTCCTTTCCCTTTTGCAGGGCCTTCCTGATGTCCGGAAAGGACAGGGGACAGTCGAACCGGTTGGCCTCCCGACCCAGCTTTTCCGCGGAGTGGGCGTCGGAGTTGGACATCAGGGTGTACCGGTCCAGGGCGGAAAGGCGCCAGTTCATGGAAGGGTCCGAGCTCAGCCCTGTCTCCACGGAGAAGATCTCTCCGGACAGGTCGTCGAAGCACGCCTCCAGCGAGTCGAAACCCGACTTGGACCCCAGCACGGAGAACCACGGCGTCCAGATGTGGGCAGGCACGAGAAAGGCAAGGGGCGAGGCTTCCAGCACGATCTCCAGCAGGTCCCGGCTGTCCAGCCCCAGGATGGGCCTCCCGTCCGAAGCGATGTTGCCGATCTTCTCCAGCCTCCCGGTGATGGCTTCGGCAACCTCCAGGCCGGGGGCGAACAGGAGGTTGTGAACCTTGCGCACCTGCCCGTCCTTCTTGTAGATGCTGCTGATCTCCGCGGTGAGGAGGAAGCGCACCTCCCCGGCACAGGATGGGAAAACCTCTTTTCGAACCTCCCTGTCCAGGTCCCCCCCGAGCTTGAACAGCCCTTCTTCCGCAGGAACGAGCTTTTCCCTGATCTCCTCCATCCACTCCGGGTGGGTGAAATCCCCGGTCCCCACAACGGTAATACCCTTTCTCAAGGCGGCCTTGTGGAGGTTGTCCAGGTTCAGGTCCCTGCTCGTTGCCCGGGAATAGCGGGAATGTATGTGAAAATCCGCCAGGAATTCAGAAACAGACAAGTCGCGCCTTCCTTTCACCATGCAATGAGTTTCCACTCTGAAGGGAACTGGAGTTCAGGGTTCTATACCACACGGGTTCAGCATCCCGCAACGCGGAGACGGCAGGTCGTTATCTGCACGGAGAAACACCGATTTCTTGTCTTTGTGCCTGCAGAGTGCTATCAATGACAAAATCCTGAGAAAAGGAATCGAGATGAGCTCATCAGAGAACATACGCGTACGTTTTGCCCCGTCCCCCACGGGTTACCTTCACATCGGCGGCGCTCGAACAGCGCTGTACAACTGGCTCTTTGCCAAGAACGCAGGGGGGACGTTCATCCTCAGGATCGAGGACACCGATACGGAGCGATCCACTGAAGAGGCCACGCAGGCCATTCTGGACGGGCTTAAGTGGCTGGGGATCGACTGGGACGAGGGGCACTACTTCCAGTCCGATCACCGCCAGGAACACGTGGACGCCGCCCGGAAGCTCTTGGAATCCGGGGACGCCTACCCCTGTTTCTGCACCCGTGAGGAGCTCGAGCAGAAGCGCAAGATCGCCGAGGAGCAGAAGACATCGTACCATTACGATCGAACCTGCCGCAGGCTCACGCCTGAAGAGGTCGCTTCGCGCAAGTCCAGGGGCCTCCCCTTTGTCATCCGGTTCAAGGTGCCCGAGGAGCCTGGCTCCGTGGTCTTCGACGATCTCATCTACAGGAGGAATGAGAAGAGCTACAAGGACATCGAGGACTTCGTGATCGTCCGGTCCGACGGCATGCCGCTCTACCTGATCTGCAATGCCGTGGACGATATCCGCGACCGTATCACCCATGTGATACGGGGCAACGATCACCTCCTGGGGAACACCCCCCGGCAGATCCTCATCTACAGGGCGCTGGGAAAGGAACCGCCCGTTTTTGCGCACATGAACCTGGCCCTGGACCCGAAGCGCGCCAAGATCTCCAAGCGGAGACACGGCGACGTGGTCACCGTGGGATTTTACCGCCAGAAGGGCTTTCTACCCTGGGCCTTCTGCAATTTCCTGCTGCTGCTCGGCTGGTCGCCCGGGGAGGACAGGGAGATCATCAGCCGTGAGGAGGCTGTGAGCGAGTTCACGCTGGACCGTGCCGGCCGTTCCAACTCCGTGTTCAACTACAACAAAAACGACCCGAAGTTCTTCACGGATCCAAAGGCCCTTTCCATAAACGCCCATTACCTCCGCACCATGGACGTGGAGGAGCTCGCTCAACTGGCGGCCGCGAACCTGAAAGAGGCGGGACTCTGGAAGCCCGAGTACGATGCAGAGAAAAAGGAGTGGTACCTGCACACCGTGGACCTCATCCGCGCCCGCTATCACACCCTCATGGACTTCCCGGAGATGGGCCGCCCCTACTTCAGCGAGGAGTTTTCCATCGAGGAAAAGGCATTGAAAAAGAACCTGAAGAAGGACGAGCGCCTCAAGGAATGGCTGCCGGAGCTCGCGGACAGGGTGGAGGCCGAGTCCCCCTTTACCCTGGAGACGTCGGAGGCTGTTGTCAGGGCCTTTTCAGAGGAAAAGGAGGTCAAGGCCGGGCTCATTATCAATGCGGTGAGGGCTGCAACCACAGGGCAGCTCGCTGGGCCCGGGCTGTTCGACATCCTGGTCACCCTGGGCCCGGAATCCACGGCCCGTCGTCTTCGAAATACAGCCGGGCTCCTTTGAGCAGGTTTGAACGAAGCCGGAAGTTGGATCATACTGAAAAGCGCTTTTTTGCTTCGTCCCGGGACACGGACACGCGACCAGAGACCACGGAACAAGCTCATGGCCGACAAGATACGTTACTACAGCACAGCCGGGAAGGCGCCGGTTGTGGACTTTGCCGAGGCCCTCTTCCTGGGGCAGCCCCCGGACGGGGGCCTGTACATGCCCACCCGCATCCCGAAAATGGCCCCGGAGGAGATCGAAGCGCTGAAAGGCCGCCCCTACCGGGAGGTGGCCCTGGCCGTGCTTTCCAAGTTCCTCGCTGATGAGATTCCCGGTGATGAACTGGAAAAGATCACCTTTGATGCCTACAACTTCCCGGTGCCCGTGGAATGTGTTCACGGCCGGAGGCACATCATCCGCCTGGACCAGGGGCCCACGGCCTCGTTCAAGGATTTTGCAGCGCGCTTCATGGCTCGCACCATGCAGCACTACCAGAAACACGAGGATGCCGAAAGGATCATCCTGGTGGCCACCTCGGGCGACACGGGAAGCGCCATTGCCAATGCCTTCCTGGGGCTGGAAGGGTTTCGCGTGGTGGTCACCTACCCGAAACACGAGGTGAGCGACCGCCAGGCGCGCCAGATGAACACCCTTGGCGGGAATGTGATCGCCCTGGCGTGTGAAGCCAAGTTCGATCAGCTTCAGGCCAACGCCATCCGGGCCTTTGAGGACCCGGACCTCGCCGGGCTGCGGCTCACCTCGGCCAACTCCATCAACTGGTGCCGGCTGATGCCCCAGACCGGCTATCACTTCTACAGCTACACCGCGCTCGAGCCCGGGAAGGGGGAGTCCGTCCTGGATGCCGTCTCTTCCGGCAACTTCGGGAACGTCACCGCAGACTTCATCTCCCTCCGGATGGGCAAGCCGGTGAAGAAGATCATCGTGGCCACCAATGAAAACGACGAGTTTCCCAACTTTCTCGAGACCGGCATCTACAGGCCGATCCGGCCTTCGCACGCGTGCATCTCCAACGCCATGAACGTGGGCAACCCCTCCAACATGCGACGCCTCTTCGACCTGTACGGCGGCCGCATCGACCGGGAAGGCACGGTTCACGAGGCACCGGACATGGAGGCGCTGCGCAGGGATGCAGAGGGGATCAGCATATCCGATTCCCTGACGCGATTGACCATCCAGCAGGTATACGAAACCCACGGGGTGCTCCTGGAGCCTCACGGCGCGGTGAGCTGGGCGGCCCTGTCCCGGCACCTCTCCTACAAGAACGAGGAACCGCTCTGCATTGCCACGGAAACGGCCCACCCGGGCAAGTTTCCGGAAGCCCTTCGGGACATCGGCGTGGACCCGGAGCTGCCCGAGAGCATGAAGGGTCTTGACGAAAAGAAGCCCGACTTCGTGGAGCTCTCCGGTGAATTCGAGGCATTCAAGGAATTCCTGCTGGGCCTCTAGCCCGCAGAGGACAGGCCCGCAGGGTGTACGGCCCCACCCTAAAGAAAACCAAGGAGTCAAGCATGGAACTTCGGACCCTCGGAACATCGGATATCAAGATCACGCCCGTCATCATGGGCACCTGGCAGGCAGGAAAGGCCATGTGGGTGGGCATCAGGGACGAGGAAACCATCGAGGCGATCCGTGCGGCCTTTGAGGCGGGCATCACGACCTTTGACACGGCGGAGATCTATGGGGACGGCCACTCCGAGAGGATGATTAGCGAGGCCCTGGGTGACGTCCGGGACCAGGTCGTCTACGCATCCAAAGTCTTCTCCGCAAATCTCCGGTACGACCAGCTCGTGGAGGCGTGCAACCGCTCCCTGGAGAACCTGAAAACCGACGTGATCGACCTGTACCAGATCCACTGGCCGGCAGGGTCCTTTGACAGCGAGGAGGTCCCCATCAAGGAGAGCATGCGGGCCCTGAACGACCTGAAGGAGCAGGGAAAGATCCGTGCCATCGGTGTTTCCAACTTCAACCGCGTGCAGCTGGAGGAAGCGGCCCGCTACGGCCGAATCGACAGCCTTCAGCCCCCCTACTCCCTTTTCTGGAGGCACGTGGAAACGGATGCCATGCCCTTCTGCGTGGAAAACAGCATCTCCATTCTCGCCTACTCCCCCATGGCCCAGGGGCTGCTCACCGGGAAATTCGGACCGGACCACAAGTTCTCCAGGAGAGACAACAGGAGGGGAAACAAGCTGCTCTCGCCGGAGAACTCCCCGCGCGTCCAGGAGGCCCTGGCCCGGCTCCGGCCCATTGCGGAGAGGAAGGGCGTGACCCTGGGGCAGCTGGCCCTGGCCTGGGTCCTTGCGCAGCCCATGGCGTGTGCCATTGCCGGCGCCCGCAAAGCGGAGCAGGTGGAGCAGAACGCAAAGGCAGCCGAGGTTCGCCTCTCTGCCGAAGACCTGGAGGAGATGGACGCCATCGGAAGGACGGTCACGGATCATCTGGATGCTGATCCGGTCCAGTGGAACTTCTAGCAGGCGAAAGGGGCGCTCCCATCTGCGGCGATTCAAGAGAATGCCGGAAACCGTTTCATGGACCTCTCCATCCTGATCGTCAACTGGAACACCCGTGAGCTGCTTCGCCGGTGCCTTCAGTCCATCCGCAACACCGCAAAGGAGATCCGTCACGAGATCATCGTGGTGGACAATGCCTCCCATGACGACAGCGCTGCCATGGTCCGGGAGGCATTCCCCGAGGTCACCCTCCTGGCCTGCAAAGAGAACCTCGGCTTTGCCAAGGGGAACAACCTCGCCTATTCCAGGTCATCGGGCAGACGCCTACTCCTTCTGAACCCTGACGTCACCCTGCTTGAAGGGACACTGGAAGGGCTCCTGACCTTCGCGGAGACACATCCGGATGCCGGTCTGACCAGCCCCAAGCTGTTGAATCCCGACCGGAGCGTGCAAAAGAAGTACTACGGCCGGATCCCCACACTCTCCACCATCTTCTTCATCTACACGCACCTCGGCTCTGCCCTGGACACCCGCCTGCTGGGAACCCGGTTTCGAAGAAGGGAACGATACGAATCCCTGGGCGATTTTCAGGAGGCCCTCTCCTTCACGGACGGGGGGGCCGCCTTCTGCTGCACGCTTGTGCCGCGCAGGTTGATCGAAGAACACGGCTTTCTGGACGAGAGGTTCCCCATCTTTTTCAATGACGGGGACTTTGCCTTCCGTCTCTTTCGGGCAGGATTCAGGGCCTACATCCTTCCCACCGTGCAGGCGTGCCATCACGGAGGGGCATCCGTAGAGCAACTCGACCAGGCCACCTACAACAAGGAGTTCATCTACGGGCTGAGGACCTACTCGAGAAAGCACAGGGGGAGGCTTTACAGCCTTTTAGCGGACGCCCTCCTTGGGCTGAACCTGATCCACGATCTTCAGTGGAGCACACGGGATGTGATCAGCGGGCGCAAGGCTCCGGGAACGATTCTTGAGCCTGTAAAGAGGTTCAGGGAGACCCTGGCTTACCGGCCACCCAACGCGGAGTGACTTCATTGTGGATTTAGATTGGCCATGGAAGGTGTGCCTGAATTGTGCCAAAAAAGATTATATCGGATTGAGCTGTTGGGCATGATTCAAACAGCTCAGAGCGAGAACATATGGCAGATAGTCGCACATTTGAGCAGGTCTATTTCTTCGGAAGGTTCGAAAGAAACATGGAACCTAATAAGGGGAACGGTTCTAAACGATTTCCCCCAACGCACAAAGGCCCTACTCATCCGACATAGACATTTGGTGAATGGCTATGCGATCTTGAAAAGACAAATGGAGAACAAGATTGTGAGGAGATCCAATATCACTTATGTTTAGAGCAAGACGAAATTGTAAAGGCTTGGATAGGTGAAGTCGAACATGAAAAGAAGACGTAATCTAGGGATCCCGACATGGACATTACTGATCTTGATTGCATTTGTCGGGGGCTGTTCCTCGGAGGAACCACAGGGAAGTGTATTCACGGGCCTATCCCGTCAGGATTACACGGATCGTCTTCGGGCGATGTGGCTCGCGGAATGCATTGCTAACTGGACAGGGCTCGTGACAGAGAACATTCGCACAAGATCTCCGTTCTTTACGGATGACGACTGGGGTACGCGGAAGGGAAATCCCACGATGAATGGGGGCCTCATTGAATTCGTGTTTCAGTCTCCGTGGGGTGCAGACGACGACACGGACATAGAGTACATCTACCTGGACGCAATAGCGAGACAGGGGGCTGTGAAACTGGGCCCTGAAGAAATCCGTGAGGCTTGGCTCAACCATATCGAGCCAGGAAGAAATGTCTGGGTATCGAACAACGAGGCTCGGAAACTTATGGGTGAGCCCTGTTACACACTCCCTCCCTCCACATCGTTGCTGGCGGCAAACGACCAGTCGCTGATGATTGATGCTCAGCTAACGACAGAGATCTTCGGGGCCTTGGCCCCGGGTATGCCTGAAAGAGCCCTGAACCTGTCGGATCTGCCGATCCGTGTAACGGCTTCCAGTTACGCAGCACACGCCTCGCAGTTCTATGTAGCGCTCTATTCCCTCGCCACGGTTTCGGACGCCGGGCAAGCGGTGCATGACAGGATTTTGTGGATGGTGGAGACGGCACGCAGGCTCATTCCGGATACGTCCAAGACCGCGGATGTGATCGACTTCGTGCTCGAAGACTATCTCGGCAATCCAGATCTGGACGATTGGGAGAGCACACGGGACGCCGTCGCTGAGCGTTATCAGTTGCAGGACGAAGAGAATGGCTTCAAATACCTCAGCTATTTTGAATCGTCTGTCAACCTAGCAACAGGGCTTATTGCGGTTCTCTATGGTCACGGAGATATTCGCAGGACCTTGCAGATTGGAACCCTTTCTGGCTGGGATTGTGACAACGGCACGGCCACCATGGGCGGGCTGCTCGGCCTGATGCTCGGTTCTGGCGCGATCCATGCGGCTTTCCCGGATATCGAACTTTCAGATTACTACGACATTCTCCGGACCCGCATCGGATTTGAACCGCCTCACTGTGTGAGTTGGCATCCCAACTGTCTCGATACGTTTACGGACATGGCGGAGCGAATGATTCCGCTGGTGGAGAGGGAGATCGTTGCAGGAGGCGGTGTCGTGGACGAGAATAGAGGCGTCTGGAAACTTCCCACCATCAACTACGGCA
>CAZSUQ010000112.1:0-10832 GCA_964609935.1 uncultured Thermodesulfobacteriota bacterium
ACGCCCAGGGGGGCGAGTAGTTACAGCAGCATTTTGCGAATAATCACATGATTGAACCTTCTTTCTCACAGATTTCTAAACGTTTTATCGTATCGGTCATCGGAATTTTTTCGGATGGGTCGGTGGAAAGAATCGCCCTTTTCCCAGGAAAGATATATGGTTAGCTTTTTTTGGGTTTGTATTTATTGACCTTTTTTACCTTTTTTATCTTTACAAATGGGTTTCGATTCGATATATTCCATTGTTAGAAACAAAGGAAATTTCATAGTGGAGGGAATGTCATGCCCACAGCAAAAAAGGAAACCCTTCTGAAATCAAAGGATGTTGCCCATATCCTCGACCTCCCGCCTGATGACGTCATCTACCTGGCACGCAAGGGAAAACTCCGGGGAGTCAAAGAAGGGAAGTACTGGAAGTTCCGCCTTCGAGATGTGAAATACTTCCAGAAAAAGAGAAGCAAAGAGTAACTTCATCTCCTCGAGGCCCAACCAGGCAAGGGATGTTTCATCCTCGTTTTTCTGCGGTTTTCTCGCTCTTTTTAAGGTCTTCCAACCGTTCTTCCAAGGTTCTCGACCATTGAACCGGATACGGATCCACGGAATCGATCCCGCGGAACCGATCTGGCAGCCGTGCGATTTCACTGCCTGCATAGTCACGGACTTGATGGAGTGAGGGAATCTTGTAGGTCAGGTTCCCCTTTTCCACGATTCGTATCAGAAGAGGAGAGGAAGAATTCGACGGACGTTCCTCCGGCGTACCGATCTCGTCTTCTAGAAAGAGTCCATCCTGATTCACCTTCCGCCAGACCTGTTTCCTGCCCGGATGGGTCGTCTTCCCATCGCTGAACTTGGCACAGTAACGGATGTCCCCCTTTTCTCTCAGCTCAACGATCTTGTAGACCGCGCTGACGGCAGGGATGTCCATGGAGGTCACCATCTCGGTTCCAACCCCGAACAGGTCTATGGGCGCACCGGACCGGACCAGCTGGCTGATCCTGTATTCGTTCAGGTCTCCGCTTGCAAGGATACGGGTCTCGTTGAGGCCGGCTTTATCAAGGATCTTTCGAACCTCCTTGCTCAGTGAGACCAGGTCTCCGCTGTCCAGGCGCACGCCCTTTAAACCGTGGCCAAAGCGCAGGGCATTCCTGACTCCCTGAATGGTGTCGTACGTATCCACCAGCAGGATGGTGGTGTCCGGATAGAGCTCATGATATCGCTCGAAGGCTTCCTGCTCTGTGGGAAAGGCAAGTGTCCAGGAATGGGCTGCCGTTCCCACGGGAGGGATCTGAAATGCCCGGGCAGCCCATACGTTCGAGGTGCCGCTGCATCCTCCGATGAACGCAGCCCGGGCCGCCAGCACCCCGGCTTCCGGGCCATGTGCCCGCCGGGTACCGAAATCCACCACCCCCCGGTCCTGGGCGGACTGCACGACACGCGACGCCTTTGTAGCTATCAGCGTCTGGAAATGAACGACGCTCAAGAGGAAGGTTTCCACGAGCTGGGCCTGTGCCAGGGGCGCACGGATCTGAAGGATGGGTTCGTTGGCAAAGACCGGCGTTCCTTCCGGAACGGCCCACACATCGCCCGAGAAGCGCATTCCGGACAAAAACTCGAAAAACGTTTCCGGAACCTTGCGAAAAGGGGGAACCTCCTTCAACCATTCGATTTCCTCTTCGTTGAAATTGAGGTTGAGAAGGTATTCAACGGCAAGCTCGAGCCCTGCAGCAATGAAATACGATCGGTTCTCTGGAAGGGTTCGGATGAAGAGCTCGAATGTGGCTTCTTCTTCCATTCGGTTTGCATGATATCCCGCTGCCATGGTGAGCTGGTACAGATCGGTCATCAGGGCCGGACGAAAGGTCTCTTTTCCGGAATACATGGCCGGTTATTCTTCCTTGGTACCGTAGGATTTCAGTTTTCTCCATAGCGTATTCCGTCCGATGCCCAAGACCTTCGCAGCACGGATACGGTTGCCCTTTTCTTGTTTCAGAATGTGGAGAATGTAGCGCTTCTCCATCTCATCCAGGCTCAGGCCTTCATCCATGGGAAGGGCAGAAAACAGGAGCTCTCCCCCCACGGTGCTGGGCAGATCTTCCGGGAGGAGAACCTCTCCGCCGGCCAGCACAACCGCATGCTCCATGGCATTCTCAAGCTCTCGTACATTGCCCGGCCATGTGTGGCGAAACAAGAGATCAGCCGCGGTGGGGTCGATCCTCAGGGTGGGAAGGCCTTTCTTTTTCCCGTGCTTTTGCAGGAAGTGTTTCGCCAGCGGCAGGATGTCGTCAGGTCGTTCGCGCAGGGGGGGGACCAGGATGGTAATGACATTCAAACGATAGAAGAGGTCCTCTCGGAACCTTCCGTTATAGACCTCCTTCTTGAGGTCCTTATTCGTTGCCGCCAGGATCCTTACATCGATCTTACGCGGCTGATCCGAGCCCACGGAACGGATTTCCTTTTCCTGAAGAACACGCAAGAGCTTTACCTGGAGGGAGAAAGGGAGCTCTCCCACCTCATCAAGCAACAAGGTCCCTCCGTCCGACACATGAAAGAGCCCTCTTCGGGAGGATTCGGCTCCGGTGAAGGCACCTTTCTTGTGGCCGAACAGCTCACTTTCCAGCAGGTTTTCTGGTATGCTTCCGCAGTCGATCACACGAAAGGGGCCGGTTTTGCGAGGACTCTGGGCGTGAGCCGCCCGGGCGATCATCTCTTTGCCCGTTCCGCTCTCCCCTTGAACAAGGACCGTTGCCTCCACCTGCGAGGCGCGTTGCACAAGGCGCAGAATGTCTTCCATCTGCTGGCTCCGGTAAACAATCCCCTCCGCGTGATACCGTCGCTTCAGTACGGAAGAAAGGTGCTGCACCTGCCTCTTCAGCCTCTTTCTCTCCAGTGCACGTTGAACGCTCAGCAGGGCCTTGTCCGGATCGATCGGCTTGGCGAGAACGTCATACGCCCCCCTTCGCACCGCCTCCACAGCACTCTGGATATTGCCCTGCCGGGTGAACAGGATGATCTCCGTGGCCCTCTCCTCCCGTTTGATCCGCTCCAGCAGATCCATGCCCACCGTTTTTCCCTGAACATGCATCTCCGAGCAGATCAGGTCAATGTCTTCCTCTTCCACCCGCCTCAATGACTCTGCCTCGTTCTCGGCCTCTGTCACGTCATAGCCCCTTCCCTGAAAGATCCCTCGGAGCTCGTCCCTCACGGACGGGTCCTCATCGATGACGAGTATGCGTGTCATGAAGCCTCCGTTTCCTGCCGGCCAGGGTTCTGCAGGCATCGAGCGATTGGATCCTGCCCCCTCCCCTGCTCCATGGACCGGATTCAATCACCCGCAGCCTCAAATCTACTTTGTCCAAAATCCGCATGTCAATGCAGGATCGATCCCTCACACCTTGACAAGAGGGAGATCGTTCTTACCTTTACATAGGACCGGAGAATTCGAATCAAGAGAAAGGAACCAAAATGAGGAAGTCGCCGAACAGGAACCCTTTGATTCTATCAACCCGCATAAGGAACCTCGGCAAAAGCTGGATTTACCTCCCGGGTGGAATGCTCGTTCTTCTCGGGCTGTCTATTCTTTTCTTTCCTGCAGCCACGCAATGGATTCTGGCCGGATTCTTTATAGGGTCCGGAGCGCTGCTGATCCATGCGACCCGGGTGTTGAAGAAAGCCCTTGCAGCGTTTCAGCAAAGAATGTCGGATGTATATATTGAACAGATGGTGGAGGAGGAGAGGCACGCATCCTTCGAGGACCCGGGTCATTTCCTCTCCTGGGTAAACTAATCCTGCACGGACATGACCCGGGTGAGCCGTACGATATCCATCAGGTTCCACGGCATGGTGAACATCCGGATCTTCCCGTCCATCATATTCTTCATGATTTCCTTACCCTGATCATCGAAAAAGTTGGGAAGCCCGAAACGCATGCGCATGTTGCTCAGGTCCAGGACATATCCGGATTCGGTTCGGATGGTGATCTTCGGCGGCTTGACGACGCCTTCATGGAGGACCAGCCTGCCGTATCGAAAATCCATGGTGATGGACACCTCGATATCTTCGATATGAATCGCCACCACCGTGTTCAGGGCTCGAAAGATCGACTCCTTCACGGGACACTGCAGAATATTCGTCTCCAGCAGGTTGCTCAGCATCCCCGCCATTGCGCAATCTTCCGACCCTTTCGCAATCCGAACGTACGCCATCTGCTTCTCCTTCTTCCATTCATGCCCTTGCCGTAACGAATCGATGCGCCTGAACGTCCGGTCAACCGGAAGCCCTGCCCTCACCATGCCTGTTTCAGGATATCCTCGATCAATTCAGGCTCGAACGCCGGCTTCGGATTGTAGACGAGACTCCCGTCATAGAGAGAGAGTTCGGCGACATCCTTGAGTCCTTCTTCCGGCACCTGAAACTCCCTGAGCTGCTGAGGTGCACCGACGGATGCCGTAAACCGCTTGATTTCCTCGATGGCCGCCTGACCGGCCTCCTCCGGGCTCTTGCCCTCCAGGGGGATCCCCAGGGCCTCTGCCACCAGCGCATATCGCGGACAGCTGTCCAGGTTGAACTGCATGCCGTGAGGGAGAAGTATGCCGTTTGCCACACCGTGGGGCACACAGAACAGGGCGCCCACCGAATGGGCCATGGCATGCACGATGCCCACCTGTGCATTGCCAAAGGCCACGCCTGCCATGTTGGCAGCAATGAGCATCATCCCCCTTGCCTCCCGGTCTTCACCATTCTCTACAGCTCTGGGCAAGTATTGGTGAATCAGGCGGATCGCGTGCATGGCCATCCCGTCCGTGATGGGTTCGTTCTGCTCCGAATGGATGGCCTCCACGGAGTGTGTGAGCGCATCCATACCCGTGGCAGCGGTGAGTATCGGAGGCATCCCCACGGTCATCTCCGGATCCAGAATCCCCGTGTCGGGCAAAATGCGATGGTCCACCACGAGCAGCTTCTGCTTCCTCTCATGATCCTTGACGACCGCGGCATAGGTCACCTCGCTGCCCGTCCCGGCTGTGGTGGGGATCACGATGTGAGGCGTCTGCGGTCGTTTGAGGGCATTGAACTGGGCCGCGTAGTCCCTGAGGGACCCGCCCTCCCTGAGCAGGATGGCGATCCCCTTTGCCGTATCGATGGAAGATCCCCCTCCCACCGATACGATCGTGTCTGCGCCCACCTCTTTTCCATAGTCGCCCCCGTTGTCCACGATCTCCACGCCCGTATCCGGGACGACATCTGCATAAAGGCCTACATAAAGACGCCCGAGGGATTGGATCACACGCTGCACCATCTCGCTCTCGGCCAGGTCCTTGTCGGTCACCACCAGGACCCTGGACCCGCCAAGTTGTTCCACCTCATAGGCCACATCCTCGGCCTTGTTCTTCCCGTAAACGATCTTGGTGGGGTTTCGATAGATAAAGTCGAGCGATTCCGCACCGGACATTGGGGCCTCCTTGCGAAGGGTTTACGAACGGCTTGAAAAAGGATGCGACGTGGACTCTCGCCCGGGGTTCTTTCAGTCCAGGAATTCCGTATCAACGTCGGAGGCTGAATTCACGAGTTCCTGTGAGGCTTTTACGTAGCGCACGATGGTGGGCAGGTCCCCCTTGAGTTGCAGCCTGCCCTGCATCATCCCCTTGATGGGATCCAGTTCCTTCAACAGGACCTTCTTCCACTGGGAGTACTGGCCGGTGATGCAAAAGGGAGCGGTCCCGGCCTTGTTCGCATCACAGACAAAGGCTTCCCTGCAGACGCCTTCATGAAGGTCCAGCCAGACGCCCAGATCATCCTCCAGTCCAACCTCGGGATTCTTCTCCACGATGAGCGCCACAACCCCGGAACGCCAATCCTTCCCGGCTTCCTTGTAGTTGCTGCTGTTGATGGCATCCACATAGGCCTTGACCCACTCATCGCTGAATACCTTCAATGCCATGTTTCACTCCTTTTTCTGCATGGAATCGACGTGCCCTGTCAGGAAATCCGTGGTTCCTTCCCTGCCTGAAAAGTATACTCCCCTTATCACTTTCCTTTGTATAGTGTCAATCGAAACCCATGTTGTCGCTCGGTTTGTCCCCGGGATTCCGTTGGGTTATAAACCTCATAATTTCATAGGGTTGCTTTCCTTTTGGAGAGATGATATGCAGGGGGAAAACAGCATGAGATGCCGTTCACAAAGCCCACAAGCCCCCATACACACATGACCGTGTCCCTCCCTGTCCATCCCGTACGAAGGATCCCGGACCCATCCCGTTATGGATTCCCCTGTATTCTTGTTCTCTTTCTCCTCGTGACAGGCTGGAGTGGAGCTGCAGCGGTGTATGCTGCAGACAAACCCCACCTCTGCCGTTCACTCGATGAGGGGAAATGGCACTGGCATGCCCTGTACGGAGATTTTCTGCCGTCTTTCTGGGGAGAAGGACCCCACGCCTTTCCGGGCGCCTCCCTTGCCTCCTGCTGGAACTGCGGCATCTGGATGGAGGAAACCTTTCCCCCTTCATGGAACCCGGAAAGGGTACAGGAATCCCTCGCCTACGACAGGGCAAGGTGCTATCAGGCGTTGGGCATGCACCCCGAAGCGCTGCGGACCTGCCGGGAGATCGTTTCCAGACACCCTGACGGAACCTATACATCCGTATGCCTCGAGACGATCCTGGGGATCCTGTTTCAGGATGGAAACCATGCCGCGCTGATCGGGCTGTACCATGACTTGAACGAGGAACTCCTCAACCAGGTATCTCCTGAAGGCCTTTACCTGGTTTCACAGAGCCTCTACGAACAGAACCAAGACCATGCAGCCATGGCACTCCTCCAGAAGATTCCCGCGAATTCGGGCACGCACCCCTATGCTCTTTACACAAAGGCACAAATCGCCTTTCGGAACGGAGAGGAGGACCAGGCGCTTGCTTTCATCCTTGCACTCCTGGAAAGCCCCCGTGAAACCATCCCGAACATGCTCTATGAAAAAGCGTTGCTGACAAGGGCGCGGATCTCGTTTCAGAAAGGGAGATACGAGGAGGCTGCCGAACACTTCCGGGGACTCAGCCGGTCCCGTTTCTTTCTTCCCGAAGCGCTCATGGGTATGGGCTGGTGTTACCAGGCGCTCGGGGAATCCTCCAGAGCTGTCAGCTTCTTTCAGACCGTTGAAGATGCATCGCTGGCAGACACCTCGACCTGGGCGAGGGCGAACCTTGAGATCGCACTTCTTTACGCAAAGGTGGGTGCTCATGGGGAATCCCTGCGCATCGTTCGGAACATTCAGAATCACCTGGGTCAATTCATCGAGTTGAACAAACGGTACAGCAAGGACAGGGGGTGGCTGGGGGGGCTTGCCCGGAACCTGCTCTCCGGCTACAGGCAGGATCCCGGCATTCAGATACCCAAACAGGCGAAGTTCCGGACAGGGGATCTAAAGGGTGAAATGGAGTTCCTTCTTGAAAGGCGAAGCTACACAAGCTCCCGGATGAAGCGCTTGCTCGCCATTCGGGAGGCCCTGGCCGTTGTCCAGCAATCCATCGACAGGGTTCCGGACGCTCCACACGTCACGGAAAAAAAGAATTTGGGATCCCCTTTCCAATATCCCCCCATGGAGGCTTCTCTGCCCTTGCTTGAGCCCCGGCTGACCGCCCTTCTGAATGCCTCCTTTGCCTTGATGGACACGGAATACAGGACGGATCAAACCGAACGCCACCTTGGCCTCTATCGTCAGGATGAAGAAGGGGCAAGGCACAAGGAAAGGCTTGCCTTTTTCCGCTCCCTGTTCCAAAAGATGCTCCTCCCGGAACATGAAGGAAAGGATGCCTACACCGTCCTCCACCAGATGCAGAGCACGGTGCGCAACCTTCCCTTTTCCATCGAGGTCCGCAGGAAGATCCTAACCAAGATTCTTTATACAAAAAAGAGTTTCCGGGAAAACGACCTCACCCTCCATCGCTGGAGCGCCGGCATGGAGGAAGCGGCAAAGACAACGCATCAGCCTCCGCGGCTGGTCATGCTGAGGGCCTGGATGACCTACGTAAGAACCCTTGTGGAGTTCAGGACATGGGAGGACCGATCTCCCGGCGTCTATATGAAGGAGAGCCAACCCCTGAATCGTGAGCAAGATCTCTCTTCCTTATACGAATCTACGCAACTCATGATTTTAGACCGGCTGGACAAGGCCGAGAAAAGGCTGCGGCGCCTCCTGGAGCAGGAGATCGAGCAGATTCACGACCAGATGCTGGAAACCCTTGAAGCGGTTTTTGCGGAATCTCAGCTCTATCATGCCGAGGCCCTTCTTCACAAACAGGAAGCACTGCTCGAGGCATTCAAGTCGTCGCCTGCTGATAAAAACTGATTTCTCTATTATATTAGTCGGTTAGCATTGTATTGATCAATCAGCACTTTATGTTTTAGAATCATTGCCTGATGAGCGCCACTTGCAAAAGGAGCCCGGATCCCATGTTCGGTCGATTGCCCGTCTCTGCGCACGGTACGCACATCCGCTGGACTGTCGTGTTTCTCTGGATCTTCTGCTCAGGATTGCTGTTCGGCGGTAACCTCTCCTGCGCGTCGAAGACAGCACGCGTAGAAGAATCCGGAAGTGATCTCTTTGAAAAGGCGGAACAGGAATCATCAAAGATCGCCTCACAGATAGATGGCAAGGCGCAAAGCAGCGCCGTGGAACAGACGGAAGAGCTGGAAAGAATCGAAGAAAAGAATCGAAAAGAGGCCATTGAACAATACCGTACACTCTTGAAGAAAAAGGACCGCCTCGACCCGGCCACCTATGAAAACAGCCTGATCAACCTTGGGAACATCGTCTTTGAGCAGTGCCTTGCCAATTATAGAAAACAGATGCGGGCCTACAACAAGGAGTATGAAGCCTTCAAAAGCGGCGCCACGGAACAGGCGCCAATCCCGCCAAGGTACGACTTCGCACCTGCCCGCGAGGTCTACGAGGTCTTTCTGGACGCGTTCCCCGCCTCCCCCCTCCTGCCCGAAGTGGTCTACTATCTCGCCTATTCCTACGAGGAAGAAGGAGACCTGGACCGCGCGGTTGCCCTTTTCGACGAACTCGCCCTGACCGCCCCGGATGCGCGTTTTGCTTCCGAGGTGTATATGCGCCTGGGCGAACATCACTTCGAACTGAGTCAGTTCGACAGGTCGATCCAGTACTATGAAAAGGCCATGGAAAAGGGGGAGACCCCCTTTTACGACAAGGCCCTCTTCAAGATCGGCTGGGCCCATTATGCAAAGAGCCAGTACGAAGAATCCAAGGAGGCCTTTGCAAAGGTACTGGATCTTCAGACCAAGCGGAAAAAGCTGAAACAGGAAGATCTCTACAAGGAGTCCATGGTAATCCTTGCCAAGATTCTAAGCGAAACCGGTGGGGCAAAGGCCCTGGAGCGGTTTCTCAAGCAGCACCGGAACCCCGAATACGGCCTGGATCTATCCATGCAACTGGGAAATCACTTCCAGGAAACATCACGGCACAAGGATGCGATTGAAACCTACAAAAAGATCCTCCAGACCTATCCCCTTTCTTCCAAAGCACCCTTCATCGAACAGGATCTGCTCACCTGCCTGAAAACAGAGAGACATCTTACAGAGGCCGAACAACTCCAGGCCTCCATGCTGGACCGCTACGGAAAAGACACGAAATGGGACCTTAGCAACCAGGACCCCTCGCTCAGGGTGAAAGTCGATGCACTTCTCCGCAAGAACCTCGACGCATTGATCCTGGCGCATCACCGGGCAGCGAGGGAGACGAACGATCCAAGGGAGTACCAACAGGCCGTTGAGCTCTATCAACGTTTCCTCGGATATTTCCCACTTGACAATGCCACGTACGAAACCCGCTTCCGGTTTGCCGAGTGCCTCTTCGAAAGCGGCCGCCTGGAACCTGCGGCCCTGGAGTACGAACGCGTATCCAAGACGCCGTCTTTCGACACGTACAAGGAGAAGGCCGCATCCAAGCGCATCCAGTGCCTCGAGCAGCTTCGGTCGGAAGGCAAGATCGACATGGACACCCTGCTGAGTTCCTACAGGGATTACGTCCAGATGAATCCTGAGAGCGAGAAGACCCCACCCCTTCTTTTCAAGCAGGGAGAAATGCTCTTCAACAACGCACGCCACAGCGAAGCCATTCCTTACTTCCAGAGGGTGATCCAGCAGTACCCCGCCTATCCCGGCGCCCTCAGGGCCTGGACACTCGAACTGGAGTCTCTCTTCCATGCGGCCAGATATCCGGAACTGGAGCAGTCCTGCAAGAACCTCGCGCAAAAGGGGCTTCCCCTGACATCGGAACAGAAAAGCCGCGTGGATCATCTGCTCCGCTTTGCCCAATTTGAACAGGCGCGCACGGAACAGGAGGCAGGGGCCTTTGACCAGGCGGCAAAGCGTTACGAACAAATCGTGAATGAGGCACCGGGGATCAAGATCGCTCCGGATGCCCTGTTCAATGCAGCGGTCTGCTACAAAAAGGCGAACGACTGGCCCAGGGCGGCCGCCTGTTTCGACGGGATCGTCACCCGCTATCCGCGCTCCAAGCATTACAAGGACTCCCTGCTCGCGCCGCTTCCGCACTACAAGGAGACGAAACAGTGGGGCAAAGTCCTTTCCCTCCTGGACAAGCTGTATCAACTGAACCCACAAGACGAACTCCCCAGGGAATCCCTCTACAAAATCGCGAAACGCTTTTACAAGGAAGGGCGTTTCCAGGAAGCACATGACACCTTTTCCTCGTATGTACAACGTTACCCGGGGGACACGTCGCGAAAGCTCGAGATCGCCTACCTGGATGCCAAGATGCGTGAGGACCAGGGCGACGAACAAGGGGCATTGCAGGGGTAC
>CAZSUQ010000113.1:0-4039 GCA_964609935.1 uncultured Thermodesulfobacteriota bacterium
CATGCACGCGCTGCGGTGAATGTGTCCAGTGGTGTCCGGTCTATGCACAGGATCAAAAAGAGGACCTCACCCCGCGGGCCAAGGCCAAGGCCTTTCGAAAGATCCTGCGCGCACAGGACGGGATCCTGTCCATGCTGGTTCCGCCGGACTCATGGATCGGCCGGAAGATGGACAGGGAGGGACGCCAGCAGCGCAGGATCGATCGATTCGTGCAGGGACTCTACGAGTGCAGTACGTGCGGACAGTGTCATTACGTGTGCCCTTCCTTCATCGATACGGTGGAGCTCTGGGAGGCCCTGCGCGGCTCCATGGTCTCTTCAGGGCACGGGCCCCTGGAGAACCACAAGGCCCTGACCTCCAGCGTGAAGTCCTATGACAACCCCTGGCTGCAGCCCAGAAGCACAAGGGACAAGTGGGCCAAGCGGGCCAAGAAGCAGAAAGAGATCGAGCGCGTGCCCAAAAGCCTGCCAAAGGAGCAGGCCGAGGTTCTCTACTTCGTGGGGTGCACGGCATCCTTTGACGTGAACATCAAGCAGGTGGCCGTGAACACGGTCAAGCTGCTCCAGGCCTGTGGGGTGGATTTCGGGATCCTCGGGACCCGGGAGAAATGCTGCGGGAGCGTTCTGCTGCGCGTGGGGGATCCCGAGTACAGCCGGCTGGCACAGGAGAACATCGAAACCTTCAACAGCCTCGGGATCAAGACCCTCGTAACGAGCTGTTCCGGCTGTTACAAGACCATCAGCCAGGACTACCCCAAGGTGGGGGAGATGAATTTCGAGATCCTGCACATGGTCCAGTTCATCGACAGGCTCATCCAGGAGAAAAAGATTCGCTTCAAGAACGAGGTGCCCATGCGGGTAACCTATCACGACCCGTGTCACCTGGGGCGCGCCGCCGGGATCTACGAGGCGCCCAGGAGGATCCTGCGCTCCATCCCCGGGGTGGAGTTCGTGGAGATCGAGCGGCACCATGAGAACTCCAGGTGCTGCGGTGCGGGCGGCGGTCTCAAGGCCGGGTTCCCCGAGGTTCAACAGCAGATGTCTCAACATCGCGTGCGGGATGCCCTGGACACGGGTGCCACCGATTTCGTCACGGTCTGCCCCTTTTGCTACCAGGGGTTGCTGGTGGGGATCACCGCGGAACAGGCCCCCCTCCAGATGCGGGACATCACCGAGTTGCTGATCCGGGCCCTGGACACCACCGAAGAGGAGACGGGGGAGCAGCCGGAGGAGGCAGCACCTGCTGACCCGTAAAGGCCCGTGGAGGGAGCAGGGACGCAACAGGAGAGGACGACTTGCGGGTTTCATGAGGCCCGGGAGTTGATCAAGACGACGTGCATTGGCTACTATAAGGTAAAGCAGTTCTTGCGGAACCCATCCTATCCGCCAACCCTGTGATTCCCCTCGATGGGGAAGGGAGAGGACCCCATGGTACGAAGAAGCCATCCCCCGGAGCAGCCCTCGGAGAAAATATCTGACTCCACCTTTCGGAAGTCTTTGGACCACTTTCTCCCGGAGTTGGTGAAGCGGGCCGTGTTTCTCGGGGCCGGAATGCTCTTCATGACCGAGGAAGGCGTGCGGAAGGTGCTCGGGGAGATCAACCTTCCCAGGGAAGCGGTGAACTACATCATCAAGCAGAGCGAGAAGAGCAAGACCGAATTTTTCACCATCTTCCAGCGGGAGTTGAACCGGTTTCTATCACGGATCGACATCACGCGACTGAGCAAAGAGGTCCTGGACGGCATCTCCGTGGAGATGAGTGCCACGGTGACCCTGCGTACCAAATCAGAATCGGTGGAGGAGATGGTGAAGGTGGAGAAGTTCGGTACATCCACCTCCAAGGCACCGAAGAAGAAGGCCAAGAAGCAGTAGGGCCCCGCCCCTGGCCCGGATCACATGGGTGCCGTCTCCAGAGGGAGCCTGTTTTCATGCCGGAGATAACCCGGTTCGTCATCATGGTGTCAGAAGCACCCTACGCCTCCCTGAAACCCTACACAGCGTTGAGGTACGCCCGGTCCGCGCACAAAAGGGGCCTGGATACGAGGATCATTTTCTTCGCGGACGGGATCTTCTGCGTGAAGAAGGGGGTGGGACGGGAAAGCCGGACCGTGGGCGACTTCGAATCCAAGGTCCTTGCCATGATGGAGGAGGGCATCCGCGTGGAGGCGTGTACGGCACCCATGAAGCTCTATGCACTCAAGGAGGAGGATCTCATCAAGGGCGTGAACCTTGCCGAGGATGTGATTGCCCACACGCTGGACGAACAGACCAGGGTCCTATGGTTGTAGAACGAACCGCACGGATCAAGACCGAGCTTCAGAGCCGGGGGGTCAGGATCCTTCCGGCCCATGGGGAGAGCCGGCACGCGATACGCAGCGGGGGAGCAGGGCCGGCCGAGGGCGTCACGCTCCTCGTCAGCGGTTCTCCGGCCTCGGTCCCTTTTTCTTCATCCTTTGTTCAGGACTCCCCTTTCCTTCTCTTCCACACAGGGGAGCGGTGGGTCCTCACGCGTGAAGGAAAGCAGGTGGACCTGAGCGTGTCCCTGCTTTCAGCACCCTCTTTCTACCAGGAGAAGACACGTGACGGGGTTCCCTTCCGCAAGGTCGCCCTGTTTCACGGTGCCGATTGCCTTGCCTCCACCGTGCTCCAGTCCTGCTCTTACTGGGGGACGCGGATGGGGTGCCGCTTCTGCGGGATCGGGCTCTCCTGGAAAGAGGGGAGGACCGTTCGGGAGAAGGAACCGGAACAACTCGCCGAGGTTGCCCGAAGGGCCATGCGCGAAGGGGCCCGTCACATCACCCTCACCGCAGGGACCACAGCGGACCGGACACTGGAGTGGAACCTCTTCCAGGACTGCACGCGCGCCCTTGTGGAGGACACCGGGCTGCCTGTGCACGTACAGGTCATGCCGCCGTTTTCGCGGTCCCGCATGGAGGCGTTGAGGGAGGCGGGTGTGGCGGGCCTGGGGATCCACCTGGAGTCCTTTGACCCGGATCTTCTCGAGCACCTTGCCCCGTACAAGGCCTCTGTTTCCACAGAGGCCTACAGGCAGGCGTGGCGTGACGGTGTAGAGGTCTTCGGCAGGGGGCAGGTGAGTTCGTTCGTCCTGATGGGCCTGGGAGAAACCCACCGGACCCTTCTGGAAGGGTGCAGGCAACTCGCAGGCATGGGGGTCTACCCTTACCTGGTCCCCTTCCGGCCGATCCCGGGGACGCCCCTTGCGTCCCGGACGCCTCTGGATCCGGTCAAGACGATGGAGATCTACCGGGAGGCTTCCCTGGTCCTTGCTGAAAACGAACTGGACTGGGCCTCCTCAAAGGCAGGATGTGTGCGCTGCCGAGGCTGTTCCTCCCTTCCGGATCATCAGGACGCCCTTGCAGCCGGTAAAGAGAGATCTCCCGTGCCCTGCGGGGAAGTCCAATGGGAAGTGATTCAGGGAGGGCCCTTCCTGGAAGCCTCCTTTGCCATCCGGCACGAGGTCTTTGTGCAGGAACAGGGATTGTTCCAGGAGACCGACCGGGACGAATGGGAACCGGAATCCTTCCATGTCGTGGCAAGGCAGGGGAGCCGCTGCGTGGGAACGGTTCGTATCACGCCCATGGGAGAGGGAAGGTGGCTCGGCAGCCGGCTCGCGGTGAGGAAGCCCTGGCGGAGGCAGATGGGCTCCCGGCTGGTTGCAAGGGCCGAGGAGGAGGTCATCAGGCAGGGTGGGAAAAGGTTCTTTGCCTACATTCAACTTTCCAAGGTGGAGTTCTTCCTGGGGTGCGGGTGGCGCCTGATGGAAGAAGTCCCGGACCATCACGGCAGGCCCCACATGCTCATGATGGCGGCAGGTCCCCTCTGGAAACAGGAACACTCCCTCCACATTCCGGAACCGTCCTTCCCTTGACATTCAACCTCTTGAAGGCCATTGTGCCTCCATCAAAGTGAAGAACCATGAGGCTATCGTCCCTGATCGAAGATTTGCAGCAATATCCGGGCATTCGAAGAAAAAAGGCTGTGGGAAGGATCCTGAGGGGGCTTGAGGGGGTGTGGGATTT
>CAZSUQ010000113.1:4049-10811 GCA_964609935.1 uncultured Thermodesulfobacteriota bacterium
GTGACGATGCTGCCGTATTGAAGACGGACCGGGGCCGCTATCTGCTGCTGGCCGCGGACTCCATACTGCCGCTGCTGGTTCGTGAGGACCCCTACAATGCAGGAAGGTCGGCGGTCCTGGTGAATGCCAATGACATCTATGCCATGGGAGGTCGGCCCCTGGCCATGGTCAACCTTCTGTCCGGACAGACCGAGGACCAGGAAGCAGAGATCCTGAGAGGGATGAGGGACGAATGCGCCCGGCTGCGCGTCCCCATGGTGGGAGGGCACGTGTCTCCGGAAGGGGATTCCCCCTTTCTTGCGGCAGCGGTTGTGGGTGAAGCTGCGGCCCTCCTGGCGGATCGCAACGCCGGGCCCGGCCAGGAGATCGTGCTGGCCCTGGACCTGCGTGGAAGGCGCTGGGGAGACTTTCTCCTCAACTGGGATTCACATGGGGCCAAAGAAGCGGATACACTGTGCGAGGACCTGGGGCTTCTGTGCACCCTGGCGGAGGAGTCTCTCGTGGTGGCTGCAAAGGATGTGAGCAATGCAGGCATCCTGGGGAGCCTGGCCATGCTGCTGGAACAGGCCGGGGTGGGCGCATCCGTGGATCTCGAGTGCATCCGGGTCCCGGACCCCTTTTCCCTTTCCGACTGGCTGAAGGTTTATCCGAGCTACGGTTTCCTCCTGCTTTGTGACCCGTCCGCAGCACAGGAGGTCCTGGAGCGCTTTCACGGGCGGGGGATATGGGCAAACCGGATCGGAAAGACGAACAGGACCTCGAGGCTGCTCCTCCAACAGGAAGGGGAAGAGGGTGTGCTCTTTGATTTTTCCTGCGCAGGCATCTTTTGAACGAATGAAAAGGGGCTTGGCGCATGGATAGGGAATCGTCCTTCCTCCATCTTCCTCCCTGGGTGGAAGAGGCGCTGGACTCTGTCCGCGAGCAGATGCAAGCCGAGCTGCCCGAGGCTTTGCATTCCCTTCCCAACGTTCGTGAATTCCAGGCCTTTCTCAAGGAACCGGATCCGCTCAGGCCTTTCCTGCTGCTCAAGGTTGCAAGGCACTACGGCTGCCCCATGGACCGTGCGGTGCGGATGGCGGCAAGCATCCACATGATTCATGTGGCCTCCCTGCTGCACGAGCGTCTGGGGGATTTTCCTCTCCCGGACCAACAGGAACCGGATCCTTTGCACATGCACCACCAGCAGGAATCCCTCGATATCCTGCTGGGTGACCTTTTCTTCTCCAAGGCCGCCTGCATCATCATCGAGGACGGGCAGCAGCCCATCGTGGAGGACATGATCCGGACCTCCCTTGCCAGCGCGGAAACCCAGGCCGTGATCGAAGGCATGGAACAGGAACCCGCATCCACGGGGCCGTCCCGCTGCTTTCTTGCCCTGGCGGACAAGCTGTCGCTGATCCTGGCACTGGCCCTCCGGACAGGCGCGCGCCTGGGAAACGCACCGGAAGCGGAATCCAGGGCCCTGTCCGATTACGGGACCCTGCTCGGCAGGGTGCTGAGGATTGCAGAGGATCTCAGGTTCTGGTCCGGCTTGCCGGCTTCCGGCAAGGCGCTGCCGAGACGGATCAGGTTCAACCATCCCCTCCTCCTTCTGTGGGAAGAGGAGGGTGGGAAGGCATGGACCGGGATCGCGGAAGCGCTTCGTACGCCTGATGAGGGCACCCTGCAGGAGGTCCGGGTCAGGCTCGATGAACAGGGCTACCTGAAGGCATCGGCGGATAAAATGAAAGCGGTTGCCAGGGAGGCGGTTTCGCATCTGGATCAACAAGAGGGCCTCAAAGGCATGGACGAACTGGGGGAGCTGGTCCATGTCCGTCTGGTCCGGTATGGCAGGGCAGGGGGGGAGATTCCCCGATGAAGGCCATGATCCTTGCGGCTGGCAGGGGAGAGCGGCTGCGCCCCCTGACCAACCAGATACCGAAACCCCTGATCCCGGTGGCCGACAAGCCGCTCATCCACCACACGCTGAGCTACCTGAAGAACTGCGGCATCGAGGAGGTGGTCATCAACCTCCACCATCTCGGAGATCAGATCCAGTCCTATGTGGGCGATGGGAGCCGGTGGGGGCTGCGGATCCATTATTCGCTGGAAAGACAATTGCTGGGCACAGGGGGCGGGATCCAGAAGGCGGCTCCCTATCTTCTTCAGGAGACCTTTGTGGTTCTGAACGGCGACATCCTGCTGGAGCTGGACCTCAAGGAGGTCGTGGCGTTCCACAAAGAAAACAACGCGGACGTGACCATGGTGCTGCGCAAGGATCCGGACGTGGACCGGTTCGGGGCCATTGAGGTGGACGGCTACGACCGGGTCAGGCAGATCCTCGGAAGGATCCCGATTCCAAAGGCGCCGAGAAAGAGGCTGATGTTCACCGGTGTGCACGTGCTGGAACCCGAGGTTTTCTCCCACATGCCTTCGGACCTGGACGTGTTCAGCATCATCGACGTGTACGTGGCCATGCTGCTTGACGAGGCACGCATCATGGGCTACCCCATGACCGGGTTCTGGGCCGACCTGGGTACCAAGGGCCGTTACGACGCTTTCCTGAAGCTCCTTGCGGATTCCGAAATCACCATGGATCGTCTCCTTCGAGGAGGCAGTCCCGGCGGTGAAGAGTGAAAAGCGTGAAGAGAACGTTCTCCTTTGAAGAAATCGACGCGATCATCAACGCGCGCTCCATTGCCGTTGTGGGGGCCAGCGACAAACCTGCGAAGTTCGGCACCATGCTCACCACCTCGCAGCTCGCCATGGATTTTGACGGTCCCATGTATCTGGTGAATCCGAACGGAAAGGAGATCTTCGGGCAGACGGTCTGCCCGGATCTTGCCTCCCTCCCCGAGGTTCCAGACCTTGTCTACGTGACGATCCCGGCCCACCTCTCCATGCAGGTCCTTGAGGATTGCGCCCGGCTGGGGGTTAAGGGGGTCGTGATCGTGGCCGCCGGGTTCAGGGAGAGCGGCCCGCAGGGCTGCACCCTGGAAGAGGAGGCGCTGCGCATTGCAGAGGCAGGGGGATTCCGCATCATGGGACCCAACTGCTTCGGGATCTACAATCCCCGAAACCGGCTCACCCTGATCCCGGGATATGATCTTTCCCGGAGCCCGGGCCGGGCGGTCTTCCTCTCCCAGAGCGGGGGTTTTTCCGTGCATGTGGCCCGCCAGGGGAAGAGCCTCGGCATCGACTTTCGCGCCGTGATCAGTTACGGGAACGGTGCGGATCTGGACGAGGTGGACCTTCTTCGTTACTTCTCGCTCGATCCGGGTACCGATGTCATTGCCGGGTACCTGGAGGGGACAGGGGACGGAAGGGCCTTTCTGGAAGCGGTGAAGGAGGCCGCATCCAGGAAGCCTGTGGTCCTCTGGAAGGTGGGCAGGTGCGAAAGCGCACAGAGGGCCGTTACCTCTCATACCGGTTCCCTGGCAGGGGACTCGGAGATCTGGGAAGCCGCACTGAACCAGTTCGGCGTCATCCCTGCTTCGGGCGTGGATGAGGTCTGCGACGTTCTGCTTGCCCTCAAGCATCTGGGAAGGAGGCCCGGCAGGCGGCTTCTCCTTTGCGGCGGCGGCGGCGGGCTGGGCACCTATGCCGCGGACCTTGCAGCAGAGGAGGGGTTGGAGGTGCCGGACCTTGAAGAGGGCGTCCGGGCCCGGCCGCTTGAGATCCTGGGGTCCGTGGGTTCCGTTGTGAACAATCCGCTGGACATCGGTACACCGCTGATTTTGCTCCCCCGGTTCGAGGCTTGCCTGAAGGAGGCTGCCGGCAACCCCACCACGGATCTTCTCATCTTTGACCTGGCCGTCAACTTCGGGCTCGACATGGCGGGCAAGGAGGGGCTGGATCTCGTGGCCGAAGCCTTTGTCCATGCAAGAAAGGAGAGCGGAAAGCCCATTGCCGCTGTTCTGTACACCCGCTCGTACGACCCTGAGGACTTCCGCTCCGAAGGCGCCCTGCGCACCCTGCGCTGGAAACTGCTCGAGAACGGTGTTGCCGTCTTCCCCTCCATGCGCCGTGCAATCCGGGCCGTCTCCCTTGTGAACCGATGAATCGGCTCATTGAACCACCATGAAAAAACGCTTCCCTCCCCATACCAAACACACACCAACGATTTGGTTTCTCGGGATCATCCTGCTGCTGGTTGCCTGGGGCAGCGGTCCGGCCGGGACGGTACACGCTCAGCAGGGAAAGCCACCGAATTTTGTTTTCATCCTGTCCGACAACCAGCGCTGGGATTTCATGGGTTGTGCCGGGCACCCCTTTGTCAGAACCCCCAACATGGACCGCCTGGCCGAGGAAGGGGTCCTGTTTTCCAACGCATTTGTGACCACCTCTCTCTGCAGTCCCAGCAGAGCCAGCTTCCTCACCGGGCAGTACGCCCACACCCACGGCGTCCGCGACAACATAACGCCCTGGACCGAAGAGACCACCACCTTTCTCGAGCTTCTCAACAGGGCCGGTTATGATGCGGCCTTTATCGGCAAGTGGCACATGCCGGGCCGGCTTCCGGAGTTCAGGGGTGTGAACCCCTTTGTCACCTTCACCGCTGAGAAGGGACAGGGCCGGTATGTGGACTGTCCCCTTGTGGTGAACGGAGCGGAGCGACCGTCACGCAAGCCGTACATCACCGAGGAACTCACCGACTACGCCCTGGACTTCATCTCCACATCGCGAAACAACCCTTTCTGCCTGGTCCTCTCCCACAAAGCGGTTCACCACCCCTGGCTTCCGCCGCCCGGCCTGGATCGCCTGTACGGCAACGATGTCCCGCCCTTTCCAAGGGAGTTTCACCCCTTTGTGTTCCTGACGCGCGGAAACCTGTTCGAGGGACTGATCGGCCCGCCGAAGGAGCTCTACCGGGACTATGCAAGGGTGGTGACATCCATGGACCGCGAGATCGGACGGGTCCTTGAGCGGATCGACCGGCTCGGCATGAGGCAGGATACGGTTGTCATCTTTGCAAGCGACAACGGATTCTTCTGGGGCGAGCACCGGAGAGGCGGTACCGGAAGATGGCCTTATGAAGAATCCATTCGAATCCCGTTTATCGTGCGGGCACCGGGAATCGCAGAGGATCCCGGCCGAAGGGCGGAACAGATGATCCTGAACATCGACCTGGCGCCCAGTGTGCTCGAAATGGCAGGGGTGCCGATTCCGGAGAGCATGGAGGGGCAGAGCTTTGTGCCGCACCTCCGGTCCTCTTCATCCCCTGGCAGAAAGGCATGGCTGTACGAATACTTTGGGGATTTCCCTTTCAGGATACCCGCAACCCGCGCGGTGAGGACCGAACGCTACATCTATATGGAGTTTCAGGGCCGGCGGGGATGCGAGCTCTACGACCTGAAAAAGGATCCACGCCAGTTGACGAACAGGATCCACACAGATGAAGGGCAGCGAATGGCAAAGGGATTGAAACAAATGCTCGAAGCCCTGATGAAGGGGAGCGGAGCCCCCATGTCCATGCCTCTCAAGGACCGCCCTGAATGAAAGAAAAACACCGAGGTGAGGGAAGAAGCCACATGCAGAGGTCCGGATCAAATATCCAGGCGCGGGCAAGCTTCCTGAACCGGTTCCTCCTTCCCCTGCTCATCGCCTCCGTCGTCATGGCATCCTCCAGGATCGTCTTCAACAACGCCGTCCGAATCGAAAGCCCGGATCTTTATTCCCTGGTTGCCGTCCTCTCGGGAACGCTTCAGTTCGCAAGTGTCGTCCTGGTGGCGATGCTCCTGTACCCGATCACCTACTTCAGAGGGGCCACGGCTGTGGAAAGGGTGACGGCAGCCTCCATGAACCTCGCCCTCTGGATCGGCATCGACACGTACCATGTGAGCGAGGCGTTCCCCTTGTCCGAGTCGCTCTACTACGGGATCCAGATAGGCGCCATCCTGTTTGCGTGGAATTTTGCCTTGATGGGCATGCTGGAACTGGCCTGCCGTGCAGTCTCTAAGAGGCGGGGGAATCCCATCAGGATCGTCACACCGCTGCCCATCCTTCCCATCCTGCTCTTCCTTGCCGTCATCTGTCTTCTGTCAAAACAGGGCGGCGCGTACTACTTCAACCTGCTCCTCGACGGCTACCTGGCACTCTTCCGCTAGCAGGTCGTTGAAAAACGCCCACCTGCGGCGTTCGGCTCGTCCCGCGTCGCACGACCCTGATCCCATGTCGAATCAGTCACGACTCGGTATGGCGTTCCTGTGACCGGCTCCCTTAAGAATCGAGCATCCTTGCCTTGCATCTGGGCATTTTTCAACGACCTGCCCAAATAACTTTTCAGCGGGCTATTAGAGAGGGGACTTGGCCTGGTGGGTGACCTTCTGGAGTTCTTTTTTGAGATCCTGCGTGAGATCGAGGAACCGGGCACCGGCCTGGAAGGTAAAATCCTGTCCTTCCTCCAGTCGGTCGTACCAGATGACCCTTGCCTGAAGGATCAGGGGGGATTCCCCCCCCGGGATTTCGATTTCCAGCTGGCACAGCTCCGAGGTGGTGACCATGGGGTGCAGGATGTGCAGCCCGTTGTTCTGTACGGTGTTCATCAGGAGCCGCGCACCTTCTTCGGAAAGGTCGTAAATCTTCCCGGGCAGGAAGGGGGTGGTGTTCTCCCGGTCCGAAGGGGCATAGATGCGGAACCTGACAGGAAGGTCCAGCCTGTACCGCTTGGAACGCCGGCGTTCGATCGACAACGTGACTACCCCTTATCTTCAACATCCCCCAGAGAGGGCAGGGGGGGCGATTCGGTGTGGGCGCTCCACCTCATGTACTCTTCCTTGACCC
>CAZSUQ010000114.1:0-3249 GCA_964609935.1 uncultured Thermodesulfobacteriota bacterium
GTCGATTCCTTCCCCCTGCAGTGCGGAAATGAAACAGGTCCTCGACGGATCCGAGGCCTGGGTTCTCTTTATGTCCTCAACGCGAGCCCGTCCTGCCGGCAGATCGACCTTGTTGAAGACCAGGACCCGCTGTTTCTCCATGAGCGTCGTTGCATACGTGGCGAGTTCCTTCTTGAGGACCTGATAAGCCTCACAGGGATCTTCGCGGATCGGATCGGAAAGATCAATCAGGAAGAGCAGCACCGAGGATCGTTCCACGTGCCGCAGGAACTTGAGTCCCATGCCCACGCCTTCTGCCGCTCCCGGCAGAATGCCCGGGATATCAGCCACCACGAAGCTCTGATCGTCTCCGGCCCGCACGAGGCCCAGTTGAGGCACAAGGGTTGTAAACGGATAGTCTGCGATTTTGGGTCTTGCGGATGAAATGCGGGATATCAGGGTGGATTTCCCTGCGTTCGGCAGGCCCACGATGCCCACGTCAGCCAACAGCTTCAGTTCGCACCGGAGCTTTTTCGCCTCCCCGGGGAGCCCCGGTTCGCTGAAATCGGGTGCCCGCCGCTGGGGCGTCACGAATCGCGCGTTCCCCCGACCACCTTTTCCGCCTGTGGCTGCGATAAAGGCTTGCCCGGGCCGGGTCAGATCCGCCAGGACATGCCCTTCCTCGGCATCCTTCACGAGCGTGCCCACGGGGACCGGTATGGTCTTGCTTTTTCCCTGGCGCCCGTGTCGGGTCTTTCCCTGCCCGTGACTTCCGGACCCGGCACGGTAATGCTTCTGGAAGTGAAGATCCAGGAGGGTGTTCCTCTCTTTGTGCGCTTGCAGAACGATATCTCCGCCCTTACCGCCATCCCCGCCGTCCGGTCCTCCCTTGGCCTTGAATTTCTCCCTCAGGAAGCTCGTGCAGCCATTGCCACCGTTACCTGCCTGCACATGGATTTCCACTTCATCAATGAAGCGCATGGAGGATCAGAAGATGAGAAAAGGTGTGATGGAACGAGTAAACAAAAGAAGCGATGATTGCTCAGGCTGGTACGACATCCACAAACTTCTTGTTCTTGCCTCTTGTCTTGTACTTCACAACGCCGGCGATGGTTGCGAACAGGGTGTAGTCCCTTCCCATGCCAACATTATCTCCGGGATGGACGCGGGTTCCGAGCTGCCTGACCAGGATGTTGCCGGCTTTGACCGTCTGGCCGTCATAGATCTTGATGCCTCTTCTCTGCCCGGCGCTGTCTCGTCCGTTCCGAGAACTGCCCATTCCTTTTTTGTGTGCCATTTCAGGTCTCGCTTTCCGGAGCTTAGGATGCGTCCGTCTCGATGGTCTTGATCCGGATGCCCGTGTAATGTTGTCGGTGCCCGTTCTTGTTCCGGTATTTCTTCCGACGTTTGAACTTGAACACGATGATCTTCTTGGCGCGTCGATGTGCAAGGACCTCTGCGCGCACGCGTACATCTTCCAGATAGGGCGTTCCCACGCGCAGATCTTCCTCCTTCTCAACGAGCAGCACCTTGTCAAAGAGGATTTCCTCTCCCACCGCGGATTCCGTTTTCTCGATCCGCAGCACATCGCCCTCGGATACGCGATACTGCTTTCCTCCCGTCTCGATCACCGCATACATGAAACCATTCTCCAACTGTAAGCATGTTGTGTGTTGTGCCCTGTTACGGGCGGATTCTCTTCTAGTAGAATCCATGCTCGGAAATAATAACCTTATTAATTTAGTTGACTTTGTACAGAATGTCAACGGGCAACCACACCCATGGATTCATGATGCCTCGATCCTTGGTCAGATGAGAATCCCGGAGCAAATCGGAAGGCGGGTCCTTCGGATGGGGCAATATCCAGGCTAGTAAGGGCTCTTGGTGTGGTTGTGCTCAGAGGTGTCGGGCCCAAAGGGGGTTGCAGGGAGTGCTTCCTCCTTGTGAACCTTCTCCAGGAGGGTGAGTGGCTCCAGGATGAGCGCAAGCTTTGTCCCAAGATTGGCCATGCCCCAGACGCCGAACATCTTGATCCGTGATCGATTGGAATCAGGGAACCGGAATATGGACCTTTGAATCGGCACCTTGTGGATCTCTCCCACCCAGTCCACGGCAACGCCATAGTTTCCGGTCTCGTTTTTCAAAACGATGATTTCAGGCGGAGAGAGCCTTGGCTTCTCTTCCATCTCAAGAATCCTCTCCAGCGTGTATACAGGGATCGTACCGCCGTTGAAGGGAAGAGAAGAGGTTGTCTCGCGCATGTGGGGAGGCAGGGAGATCAGTCCGAGGACCTGATCCACATCGATACAGAAACTTCTCCCTGACGATTCGAATTGCAGGCATTCAATTATGCGGGATAGGGTACTCAAGGCTTTACTCCTTGCTAGTGCAATATCTCTATCGGATTTGGCAAGAAAAACTTAATCCTGAAACCTTGCTGCAATAATGGGTTTGCAAACCGCATACCAATCGGGATCCGGATGGTTTTCATCGGGAACGGTGGCAAAACATCTTGTTTCAATGAGGATTTTTTTTGGGAGCGTTTGCGTCGGATCTTCAGGAAAGTGCTGAAAATGGGCACATCCATTACATAATTTCATGCTCGAACAGGGATTTCTATGAGCAGCGATCCGTGTGGAGGGATGGACACAGGATCCCCTGGCCTCGAGGAGAACGGCTGTTGACTCCAGAACTCTTTTGCCTGTTTCCATTGAAAATCGCACCAGGGGAGAAGGCTCGCGGGCTCCCTGAGCGTTTTCTGCAACGGACGGCTGCCCAGGTTCAGCAGGAGGTAGAAGAGGACATCCTTCTGGCCATCCGCCAGGGCCCTTGCAGCAATGAAGGCCTCCTGCGGGATCTCCGCCTCGAAGAGATCAGGCACAAGCCTTGCCCAGGGCCTGAAGCGGGTCAACCTCGAGATTTCCCGCCAGGGATACCCTCCCTTCCGAAGATCAAAGCCCACCTGGAGAATGCCCCCCAGCAGGAGGTTTGCCGCCATGTGGGTCCGCTGCTCTTCAGGAGACAGCCCGCCGAAGAGGATTGCATCGCAGTCGTTGGTCCAGAGCCGGTCAGCAAAACAGGCTCGGGTCAGGTTGTTTCGAAGGTTGTTCCGAACCCCCGGTGTGATGGGGTCGCCCAGGATCCTCTGAAAACCCCCCAGCTTTCTTGATCTGTCCTCTCCGGACTACAACAGCTGATGGAGACAGACAGTTTCCGCCGAACAAGAGCTCGTCAGGCAACTTCTCGACCGAGGGGCCATATCTGTTTGTT
>CAZSUQ010000114.1:3259-10761 GCA_964609935.1 uncultured Thermodesulfobacteriota bacterium
GTGATGGGGTCGCCCAGGATCCTCTGAAACCCCGGTGCCCAGTGGTTTCCCCCGAAGGAACTGTCCGCACTGACACGCTGGATGTCTATCAATCCCACCCCGCACAGCTGAGGCGCAAGCGCCCCGAGTAGGGGCAGGTCCCCCACCGCCTCCCTGATGGACAGAAGACCCTTGTGATAGGCCTCCGCAGATGTGACACCTGTATCGTTCCGGATCCCGGGAATCGCTCCTGAAGCGAGATAGTCCAGCTTGAAGAGCCTGAATCCCCACGCTACGAGTGTCTGGAAAAGCCCGCAGAGCCATTCCTGAACGGAAGGGAGTGTCAAATCCAGGCCGTAATAGGGCCTGAGGACGAACCGTCCGGGCATGACCCCTGCCAGGGCAGGCCTTCCGGATGCGTTCCGAACGAGCCAGTCACGATGATTCCGGTAGATTGTCGCGTCCCGACCGATGGCAAAGGGGGCGAGCCAGACCCCGGGCTTCATGCCCGCGGCAGTCACCCTGCTGCTGAATCCCTTCAGGCCCTCCGGCAGGTTGGGTTTTGTTTCCGTCCAGTCACCCAGGGATCTCTGATACCCGTCATCCAGTTGGAAATACTCGACCTTTTCTTCTGCCTTAGAGGCAGCTTCGAGGTTGTCCAGGATGTCCTTCCACTGAAAACGGTCATAGAAGCCCGCATACCAGGAACCCCAAAGGGAGGTGTCGAGAAAACGGGGTGAGCACCGGGCTGCAAACGACTCGAGATAGGAATGCAAACAGGAGAAGGGATCCTCTCCGAAGATGAGAAGGACTTCGTGTGACGAGAAAACGCTCCCCGGCGTGAGCACACACCCCTCCCCGTGTCCCACGGCCTGGAAGCATCCCCTGTGTGCATCCAGCATGATGGAGGAAAAATGCCGCTCCGTTCCGAGAAACCCCACGAGCAGGGAAGGGCCTCTTCCCTCGTGGACCAGAAGGGTAAACCACTGGCTGGAAAAAACGCCTTTCCTGACATGGACGCGTTCGTGTGGAAGGCACAGCATGCGTTTGAGGGGAGAGGGCCAGAAGGATTCGGGCAGGAGACGAAAGGCAAGGCCGCGTTCCGAATCCTTGAGGGAGACGCTTCCACAGGGCATGGTCGTATTGCTCGCCATCTTGAAGAAACGCCAGTCGGAAACCGATCCCCGGAGAAAACGGAAAGCACCTGCAGCCGGGGACAGGGACCACAGCCGGAGATCCTGTTCCGTTGAATTGCGGAACGCGGATTTCAGCAGCACCCGGTCCTTGAGACAAGTCACGTTCCAGGAGACCCCCTGCGCTGCTTCTCCGTTCTCCTTCAACCCTGCAGCAAGCCCGTCGTCCCTGAAGCGCAGGTCGCCCCCATCACTCACCCCTGACAAAACGCCTTTCCGGTTCCACCTGCGCAGGGAATCCACCACGTCTTTCGGCAGGCTCTGCAAAGGATCAGACAAGATGTCGGAGGAGGGGCTCACCGTTGCCACAGGAGCGCAGCAGGGGATGTCCAGAAGGTCTCCCCACAGGATACGAATCCCTTTTGTCGCAGGATCCCATTGTGTGACGTATCCGTTTCCTTCATAGCACCAGGAAGGCTGTCCCATGGGTTCAATCCCTTTCCTTTTGATTCTTGTCGGCTTGATTTTTCAGCGGGGAAGTGCTACCAAAGGGCCTC
Source organism: uncultured Thermodesulfobacteriota bacterium (assembly GCA_964609935.1). Taxonomy (GTDB): domain Bacteria; phylum Desulfobacterota; class DSWW01; order DSWW01; family DSWW01; genus CAYTRL01. The sequence goes on from CAZSUQ010000114.1 coordinate 4,929, forward strand.
CCGTAAAGAATCTATCTGGCTGTTGATCCTTTCGTTTTTAGCTCCTGAATCAGCGGTTCCCTCCGTACATTTGAGAAGCTTGAAAATAGCAGAATGGCACAACGGATTCCAACGCACACCAGGCTCCAGGCTCCCCTCCAGAAAGGAATCCCTTTCGTTCTATGCCTGATGGCGATCTGCATCCTTCCGTCTCCTTCCCAGGGTACCGTGTTCCGGATCTTTGGCGCCGGTCCCAGGGCCATCGCCATGGGCGGGGCCTTCAGTGCCGTGGCGGACGACTTCACGGGAGGCTACTACAACCCTGCGGGCCTCCTGAGCAAGACCTCAACGCGCATCGGGATCGGATACCATTACTCCAAGCTTTACGAGAGTGCCAACGGAGACGCCATACCCCTCCCTCACTCCCACCGGGACGGATTCGTCATGGGGTATGCCTTCACCCTCCCGTTCCTGGATTTCCTCAAGGACCGGCTGGCCTTCGGGTACAACCTTTACCAGCCTCCTGACTACATGATGAACGTTTATGTGCCCAAGCCGAGCCAGCCCCAGTTCGTTCTCCTTGAATCCTATACCCAGGCCAACCTGATGAACGTGGCCGCTGCCGTGAAGGTGGTGGACGGAGTCAACATCGGGGGAGGTCTCACCTTCACGGCGGACGTGGGCGGGTCGCTGGACCTGAAACCCGGCATTCGAAGCATGCTGGGTACAGAGGTCACCCTGACCACCGTTGATCAGGATGCCCAGACCATGCTTTCGACATCGGCCGGGCTCTATGTGGACCCAGGGAAGTTCCTGCCCGCGCTGGAAGGCTTCACCTTTGCCTTTGTGTGGAGGGACCGCTACTTCGTGGAGTTGAACATCCCGGTCACCATCCTCCTCGGCGCCATCCCGCTGCGGCTCGATTTCAGTTCCAACCTGATCTATACCCCTGTGATGTACACGTTCGGTGTTGCCTACAGGGTAGGATCCGACCTGTTGATCTCTGCCGACGTGACGTACAACGTGTGGTCCGACTTCCTTTCCCCGAGCCTTGACATCAAAACGGACATCCAGATCCCAATCCTTCCCCTGCGACTCCTTCCCGGCAGGGTGGAGGACCCGAACTTCTCAGACACCGTGACTCCCCGGATCGGGGTGGAGTACCGTGCCGTCAAGACCTCCTGGGCGGACTGGATCCTGCGGGGAGGTTATGCCTTTGATCCGTCCCCGATCCCCGAGCAGACCGGCTGGTCCAACTTCATCGACGGCAACAAACACATCTTCTCCCTGGGCCTCGGCTTCGAGCCCAAGAGGTTTTTCGGCAAGGAGCTCTCTGAAAACAAGGTTGGCCTCCAAACCGTTGTTCAATACCAGTGGATCACAAAGTCGCGCCACACCAAGACGGCCGACATTCAGCGTTTCCATATCAATCCGGGATTCCCCTCCATCGACGGAGAGGCGAAGGTGCTCTTCTTCGGGTTTGCCATCACCGTGGAATACGGGGGTCTGTGAGAGACGGTATGCGTATCAGAGGAATACAGACAACCCTGCTTGCCTGCCTGATCCTGGGGGTTGCGTTCTTACCCGCCACCCTGCGAGCGAATCCTCTGGATAACTACGGGTTCGGCAGCCGCTGGATCGCCATGGGGGGCGCCGTGACCGCCCTTGTGGATGACGTGGCATCCATTTATTACAACCCCGCGGGACTGGTGCGCGCCGGCAATGTCCAGGTCATGCTGGAGTACTTCTATTCCGATCCATCCCTGATCATCAACGATTACGACGTGGAGGAAGACACGGCCTCGGGCATCGTGGCCGGCTTTGCCCTTCCTCCCATGAAGATCGGGCCCATCAAGATGGGGGGTGGAGGCGCTATCCACCTTCCGGACAAGCGGGTGGCTCGAAGCCTGGCCATCCCTTACGATCAGCCCACGTTTATCCAGTACGGCGCCCGCATCCAGCGCATGGTGATCATGACGCCCTTTTCCTTTGAGATCTTTCCCTGGCTCACCGTGGGGGCCACGGTGTCCATGTTCATGCGGACCTCGGGCGGTCCGGACTTCCTCCTGCGGGAAGATCGCCCTGAGAACGAGGGTGTCTGGAGCGAAGGGAGCATCTCCACGAGCCAGCGGCCGTCCTTCTGGCCCACGGCCGGCATCCAGGTTCGCCCCACGGAGAACCTTCATCTGGGATTCACCTACCGCGGGAAGAACGAGATCCTCTACAAGGTTCCGCTCAAGGTCCACATCGAGCCCCTTCACATCTTTCCCGGCAACCCGATTCCCCTGCTTGGGGAGTCCCTCATCGATATGAACCAGCACATCTTCACCTTTTTTGCGCCTGAACAGTTCAGTTTTGGGTTGGGGTACGAGTTCGGTGAAGACCTGACCGTGGGGCTGGATGTCACGCTTCTTCGATGGTCCGCTTTCAGGCAGCCCTCTCCGGAAGGCGCCACCTTTTTCCTCGGAGGGATTGCGGCCCTGGTCCCCCCCAATCCGAATTATCCACTGCCGCCACCGAATTTTTCGGATATCGTCAGTCCGGCCATCGGTGCGGATTACAAGGTGCTGAGCTTCCCCTTCTGGGAGCTCTTTGTTCGAGCCGGATACCGCTACCGCCCCTCTCCCGCACCGGAAGCCACCGGCTGGAACAACTTCCTGGACAACGACACGCACATCTTCTCCGGAGGCGTCGGCATCCGCTTCCTGCGCCTGCAGGAGACGCTGAAGATCATTCGCGGTCCCATCTCCATCGATTTCCACGGACAGTACTTCTGGCTCGTGGAGGACAGCGCCCTCAAGGAGAACCCGGTTGCCGACGCATACGGTGACATGGTCTTCAGGGGAACCGTGGTTACGGGCGGTGTAACGCTCACGCTGGAGTTCTAGCAGGAACGACCCGTAAAGGAGTCACGTTTTGCATACCCTTGGTTCCGCTCCACGCAGATGGTTCCCGGCCCTCCTGGTCCTCATGGCTGCCTGCGGCTTTCTTGGAGAAAAGGGGAAGGAGCCAAGGGGAGACACGGATCTTCCCACCAGCGGTGTGGGGAAATTCGAGAAACAGGATTTCTACTGTGACGCGGAGTTCATCCAGCCCTTTCTCCTCGAAGAGCCCACCGGGAGCCTCTGGAGTGTCTCGGAGCCATGGCTTCTTGCAGACGGAGGGTCCATCCGTTTGTGGTTCGAAAGACGTGTGAACATTGGAAGCGCATCGGAGATCCATACGGCCGTCCTGGCCGTGGGTGCGGGCACGGATTGCAGGGACGTGAACGCCTCCATCGTTCCCCCTGTCCAGCAGGTCCTGCTCGACCCGGACCCGGCAAGGCCTGTGGGCGCTCCCACGGTCCTGAAGATGGGCGGGGCCTACCATCTGTGGTTCGAGGTGGGCAACGGTGAGGCCATTGGCTACGCACGAACCGATCGATGCGCCCCCGGGGACTGTGCTTCCTGGGACCTTGTAACCGCTCTGGCCCTGGAGCCCAACCAGGCATGGGAGAACGGCTCCATCGGATCACCCAGCGTGGTTTTCTTCAACGGGTTGTATCGAATGTGGTACGACGGAGACAGGAACGGCCAGCGGTCCATCGGACACGCCTGGTCCTATGACGGGCAGGACTGGACCAAGTCGGACGCATCGGGAGCCGAGGGCGCTGCTGTCGGAGGGGCAGGGGGAGGTGTCCTCCCGGTCTTGAGGGCCACACAGGCCAACTGGGAATTCTGGTATCCGGACCCGGCAAGCCCCCGGCATGTGGGCCGCGTGGGCACACCTGGCGTGATCGTCTTCCAATCACCCCTGCGCACGCTCCTGCTCATGTACTATGCAGGCAACCTGCAAGGGGCCCTGGTACCCCCTCCGCGGTACCCTTCCTCCATCGGGCTGGATGCGAGCATCGGCATCGCCGCATCGGAAGACGGCCTGAACTGGCAGAAGGCGCCGAGCTTTTCCCAGCCGGACGTGATTGCCAATGAAATCAATCCCATCATGGCCGAAAAGCTCCCTGTTTCCATCGATCCGGACAGGCCCGAAGGAAGCGTCAACGTCTTCAACCCCCTTTTCATCGTCAGCGAGGCCTCGCCCGCTGTCCTGGAGATCGTGCCCAACCAGTTCTTCCTCATGGTCTGGCATCAGGCGGACTGGTCCAACCTCTACCCTCCGCCGGTCAGCCCCTTTCCGGGCGGCTCCGGCCTGGGTTTCGCCTTCACGGGCAACATCCCTTACTAATAAGCGGTGATCTCGAACTGTTCGATGTGGAAGTCGGAGCGGGTCTTGATGAGGATCGTCTTTTCGCACTTCCTCTCCAGGTCCTCCAGCCAGTCGTGCTCATGGGCATAGATGAGGCTGACGATGTCCGGGTGGAGATTCAAGACGATCTTTTTCCCCTTCATCATGTGGCATTCCCGTCGGATCTGCCGGAACACCTCGTGGCAAATGGTCTGCGTGGACTTGATGAACCCCTTGCCTTCGCAATAGGGGCATGTCTCGCCGAGCGTTCGAAGGATGCTTTCCCTGGTGCGCTTCCTTGTCATCTCCACAAGGCCGAGATCGGAGAATCGCAGGATATAGGTCTGCGCCCGGTCCGCCTTCAGGGCCTCCTGCAGGGCAAGGAAGACCTGGTCCCTGTGTTCCTTCTTCTCCATGTCGATGAAATCAATGACGATGATGCCCCCGATGTTGCGCAGGCGCAGCTGATAGGAGATCTCCTTGACCGCTTCGAGGTTCGTTTTCAGGATGGTGTCATCGAGGTTTCTCTGCCCCACAAACTTCCCCGTATTCACGTCCACTGCGGTCAACGCCTCGTTTTCATCGATGACGATGTAGCCCCCGGACTTCAGCCATACCTTTCTTCGAAGCGCTTCCTCGATCTGCATCTCCACCCGGTAGGCATCGAAGATGGGGTCGTCCTTGCTGTAAAGACGGACATGGTGTCGCAGCTTCGGAAGGAAGGTTTCCACGAAATCGAGCACCCGCTTATGCTCCTCCGGATCGTCGATGACCAGGCGATGAACATCCGTGGTAAAGATGTCCCGGATGAGCCTCAGGGTCAGGTTGAGGTCCCTGTGCAGCAGGGAAGGGGCGGTGGCTTCATCGTTTCGCCGCTGGATGCCCTCCCAGAGCTTGATGAGATAATCCATGTCCGCCTTGAATTCCTTTTCCAGCTTGCCTTTGCTCACGGTCCGGACAATGAAGCCCGTGTTGGCCGGACGGATCTTCTCGATGACGGCCTTGAGCCTCTCCCGCTCTTTTTCGTCCTCAATGCGACGCGAGACCCCGATGTGGTTGACCGTGGGCATATAGACGAGCTGCCGCCCCGGAAGGGAAGTGTGCATGGTGACGCGCGGCCCCTTGGTCCCCAGGGGGTCTTTGGTCACCTGAACGAGGATCTCCTGCCCCTCCTTCAGGATCTCTTCGATGGGAAGCTCAGGAGAAACCTTGTTTGGAAGAACGAAATCATAGTCCGATCCCGCTTCCCTGTTGTCCTGAAATTCCTCGTCCGGAAAATCCTCGTTTTCCCCCTCGTTCAGGAAGATGTTGAAATCCTTCCATTCGTCCTGGTAGATATCCGATACGAAGAGAAAGGCGGCACGCTCGAGACCGATGTCCACGAACGCTGCCTGCATGCCCGGCAGCACGCGCAGGACCCGGCCTTTGTAGATATTCCCCACAAAGCCCCGGCGGTGCTCCCGTTCAATGTACAGCTCGGTGACAAGGCTGTTTTCGATCAATGCGGCCCTTGTCTCCTGCGGCGTGACATTGATAATCAGTTCATTGCTCATGAGTTCCACCTTTTGGCATATTTTAAACCGTAAAGAGCATGAAACCCAGAAAGTATAATTTTCAAATGGACTGGTACTTT
>CAZSUQ010000115.1:0-10697 GCA_964609935.1 uncultured Thermodesulfobacteriota bacterium
AAGGTGGTTTTGGGGGGCGTACACGCCTCCATGCTTCCCGAGGAGGCCCTGGGCTTCAGTGATTGTGTGGTCATCGGGGACGCAGAGCCGGTCTGGCCGAACCTGATCATGGATTTCGAAGCCGGGGAGCTCAAGCAGAGGTACCGGTCACACCCGTTTGACCTGAAAGGCGTGCGGCGTCCCCGGATCGAGCTGTTTACGGGGAAATACATGTTCCACCCTGTGAGCGCATCGAGGGGGTGCCCTTTCAACTGTGAGTTCTGCGCGATCAACCGGTTCTACGAAGGGAAGTACCGCATTCGACGGGCCGAAGAGGTTCTGGAGGATATCCGGCATGTTCCGGGCCGCTTCATCTTCTTCACAGACGGGAACATCTACGGCTACAACCAGGACGCTCGCAGCAATTTCCTGGAGCTGTGCAGGTTGATGATTCGGGAAAGGCAACGGGGAAAAGGGCAGACAAGATCCTGGACGGCCTACAGTTCCGTGAACGGGCTCACAGATGAAGAGGCCCTGCAAACGGCTGCCGAGAGTGGCTGCAAGGCCCTTTTTGTGGGGTTCGAATCCATCAATGAAGCCGCGCTGAAGGAAATGGGCAAGGTGATCAACCTGAAGTACGGAGTGGACAGCTACGCATCTCTGATTCGGAACGCACACAAACGCGGTATTCTGGTCATCGGGGAAATCATCATGGGATTCGACAATGACACGCCCCGGAGCCTGGAGGCCACGCGCGCATTTATTCACGAAAGCGGCATGGATCTCCTCAGGCTGCAAATCCTTCAGCCGCTTCCGGGCACCCGGCTGTACGACAAGCTCGACAAGGAGAACCGGTTGACCCTTTCAAGCTTTCCCGGCGACTGGAATCGATTTACAGAGAATTTCGTCATGGGTGTTCATTATCGCTTGAAAAACATGGCCGCTGCAGAACTCCAGGCCGTGGTGAAGGAGATCGGGAGCGCCTTTTACGCTCCCTGGAAGGTGTTCCGAAGGCTCTTGAGGGCTGCGGCCATTACCCGGGATCCATCCATGTTGCTTCTGATCCTGAAGAACAGCTACAACTCAAGAAAGACCTACGTGAATTTCCGCCTGTCGAATCAAGGAACGAGCCAGCCGAGCACCCAAAGACCAAGGGCCGCATAGATCCCTGCCAGCACGTCGTCGATCATGACGCCGAACCCTCCGGGAAGCCAGCGCTCCGAACTGCGGACAGGCCATGGCTTGAGGATGTCAAAAAAGCGAAAGAGGAGGAACCCGGCAAGAATCTTTGGGGGAGCCAGCGCTGCAAAGGGAAGGAAGGTCACCCACTGTCCCACAACCTCGTCCATGATCACGCAGCGGGGATCCTTCAGCCCGAGAACCTTTTCCATGCGGTTGGCCGCAAAGGCGCCTGCAAAGAACAATGCAAAGAGGACCGCTCCTCTGCCCCACAGCGGCAAGGTGAGAAACAGCCATGGTGCGGAAAGCGCAGCAACCGCTGACCCCATGGTGCCGGGTGCCTTCGGGGCTTTTCCCAGGGGGCCGAGACAGGCAACGAGTGAGGCAAGCATATCGTAACGACGCACGGCACGGCTCGTTTTCTTGATGTGAACACCTGATGACGCGAGGCAAAAGCATTGAAAACACGCATTTGCAGGCGCCGGGAGCATTGATATAAAATACGAGGGCCTTTTCATATTAAAGAAAACCACACTCCCCATCAACTCGTTCTGTATTTGATCGAACCTGTTGCCTTCCCCTGAAGGAAATTCGATTTCCGGTCTTTTGGGAGAGCCTCCATTGTCTGAAGGAAAAAGGGAAACGGAAGCCTGCAGAAGCCGTTGCAATGAACTGGCATCTCGGCTCTCCCACCTTCAGGTTGCATCCCCCTCCTCCGGCCGCTATCCCTGTCCAAGAAGTGACATTGCCGCCAGGATTTTGTGTGAACTGTACAGGATGGATGATAGAGAGGCCTCCATTCAGGAGGTCAGTGAAACGTTTCTGCGCATGGTGACAGGGGTCTGGAACGCAAGTCGTGCCGCTCTTCTGAGGTACGACCAGGAAAAGGGCGTGTTCGAGTCGCAACATGCCGTGGGGATTTCCAACGAAAAAACGCTGAGCTTTGCCCCGGCGGATCCTCCGGAACCGTTCTGTTGCGTCGGGCGGGATGAGGAAGGCACGAGGCAGGCACGGCAGCTTTGTTCGTTGACCGGGAATGCCCTCCTGTTGTGGACGTTCAACCCCTCTGCAGGGATGGCCCTGCTCCTGGGGAACGATGGGGATACCGGGAGCACAATCCCGTTGTTTGTGGAGGCGGACAGGGGAATCGTGGAGGACCTGCTGAGCGGTTACGCCTGTTTGAGAGAAAGGAAACGAGCCGAAGAGGCACTTCGGGAGAGCGAGAGACGGTATCGTCTCTTTGCGGAAAACGTATCCGACATCATCTGGTCCATGAACAGGGATTTCCGGTTCACCTACATCAGTCCTTCCTCGATCCACTTTACCGGCCACTCTCCCGAAGAGCTTATGGCCATGGAATTTCAAGATTACTTAACACCTCCTTCCTTTGATATCGCGGTCCGGAGCTTTGTGGAGGCATTCTCTCACGAGCAGGAGGATCCGTTTCGGTATCAGACGCTTGAACTCGAACACCGATGCAAGGACGGCACAACAGCATGGGCCGAGGTGAACTACTCGTTCCTTTTGGACGTGGAAGGCACCTTCACCGGCCTGCTCGGGATCACAAGAGACATCTCGGACCGGAAACAGGCGGAAGAGGCCTTGCGGAGAAGCGAAGAACAACTTCGGCAGTCACAGAAGCTGGAAGCCGTGGGCCGGCTGGCAGGCGGTATTGCTCATGATTTCAACAACTTGATGACCATTGTCAACGGGTACTGTGATTACCTTCTGATGCGTATCGGCAAACAAAGCCCGCTTCATGCAGAGATCCTGGAGATCAAGAATGCCGGGACAAGGGCCGCCTCCCTGACCCGCCAGCTTGTGGCCTTCAGCCGGAGACAAAGGCTTCAGCAAAAGCTGATGGACCTGAACGGGCTGCTGGGGGATATGAGTAGCGTCCTGCGGCGTCTGATCAGCGAAGACAACAAGCTGGTGATCCTTCTGGAGCAGGACCTTGATCACATCCGCGCCGATTCCGGACAGATCCACCAGGTTGTCCTGAACCTGGTCCTGAATGCGATTGACGCCATGCCGGATGGGGGAAGGCTTACCATCCAGACAAGGAATGTCGCCCTGGACGAAAAACAATCGATGGAGATCCCGGAATCCCGTCCCGGAAGGTTTGTATGCCTTTCCGTATCCGACACGGGGATCGGCATGAACAAGGAGGTACAGGAACAGCTGTTCGAGCCTTTCTTCAGCACAAAGAAGATCGGTGAAGGGAGTGGCCTGGGGCTGTCCACGGTCTACGGAATCGTCAAGCAACACCGGGGGTGGATCCATGTTTCCAGTGAACCCGGGAAGTACACCACCTTTGAGATCCACCTTCCGGCCTTCTCTGAGAAGCCGGAAGAGGCGGCGGCGGAAGCCTTGAGCCTGGAGGGCCTGAAGGGCCAAGGGGAGCGGGTCCTGCTCGTGGAGGATGATCGCAGCGTGAGCGAGTTCGCCGTAAGGGTGCTCATGGAGAACGGGTATGAGGTCCTGGAGGCCTCCAACTCAGAGCACGCCCTGATCCTGTTCCAACAGGAAGACGGCAACGTGGAGCTGGTCTTCAGTGATGTCGTCCTTCCCGACAAGAACGGGGTTCAACTGGTGGAGCACCTGCTGTCCCTGGATTCCGATTTGCGTATCCTGCTCTGCAGCGGCCATGGAGATGAGAAGTCGCAGCGTCCGGCGATTGAAGAAAGAGGCTTCCGGTTTCTGCAGAAGCCGTACAGCATGGGGGAACTGCTTCAGGCAGTGAAGGAGGCCATCGGCTAGCGGCCTGCTAGCCGATCCCGCGTACCGTGCACTCATCTACATATGCAGACAGATCCTCTGCCAGGTCCCGGAGGACCTGGGGCGGGTAGGGGCGGACGCCCTGATACGCGGGATCCAGGGTTTTTCCGGGCCGGAACTGCTGAAGGACAAGCCTGGGAGCCCCTTTCATCCACTCTCCGATTGCGTGAAGGTCCTCGGCCTCCAGAAGTCCGGGGACCACGGTGGTGCGCAACTCATGGGACACGCCTGCCTTTCTCAAAAGCTGCACCGTATCCTCGATTGCCTGAGCGAGGGTTCCCTGATCCACGGGGCATTGTGCAACGGCCTGGATCTTCTCCGGGGGGGCCTTCACATCTACGGACACATAATCAAGCAGATTTGACTCAAGAATCGCCTCGAGCCGTTGGGGAAAGGATCCGTTTGTATCCAGCTTGATCTTCAATCCCAGGTTCATGATTTTCCTGCACAGGTCCGCCAGTCCAGGTTGCATCAGGGGTTCTCCCCCTGTGAGACAAACACCTTCCAGCATACGGGAATAGTTGGCAAAGTAGGAAAGAATATCCTCCGGATTCAGTGGCTCATCTGATGAGGAGGAGGGTGCAGGGGTGACCAGTTCCGGGTTCTGGCAGTAGGGACAACGGAAGTTGCAGCCTTCAAGAAACAGGGTGGAGGCGATTCGCCCTGGATAATCCACCAGGGAGGTTTTCACCCAGCCCCGAATACGAACAGGCCTTGCAGGATCGTCAGGTTTCTTCATAGCAGGATGATGAAAGGGCCCGTGCCTACACCGCCAGCAGGAGAAGGCTTCATGCAAGTTGCGGGTTCGCCCGTTTCTTGCGTGTCCGCAATCCCGGTGTGGTGCCTTGTGGATTCTTCAAGGCAGGTTCAACAGGAGAAGATTTCCTGGATCTGTTCGGGTCCGGTGGCACACTGGCTCACTTGTCCGTCCTTGTCCAGCCCGATCAAGACAGGAAGGTCCATTTCCCCACCCTCCTTCCGCTTGATCGTTTCTCGAACCAGCTTGTAATACCGGTTGAAAAGCTTCCGATCGTCCGTTTCCTGGAGGTTGTAGGTTTCAAAGTGAACCGACCGCTGCGACAGGGTTTCCTTGACCGTATCGCATTGGGAGCAGTTCGGCTTGGTAAACAGCTTCCAGTCGTTGGAACCGTTTACACGCTTGGTTTCGGGCTCCCGAACCTTGGCCAGTTCCAGCACGGGAATCGTGCGAACCCCTTCGTCTTGCGGCGGGGGACTGTCCGTCGCTTCTTCTATGTCGGCGGAAGGCTCCACGGGGTGCAGCGGGGTCACGTTGTTACGGCAATCGGCCTCAAAGAGGCGGCGGTCGTGATACTCTTCGTACTTGCCCTTGTTCCAGTTCTTTACCGGACGGTAGTATCCCACGATCCTTGCATACACCTCTGTTTCCTTGCCGCATGAATCACAGTGGTGTTGCTCGCCGCGGAGATAGCCATGGTCCGAACAGATGGAGAAGGTGGGGGAGATGGTGTAGTACGGAATCTGGTAGTTCTCCGCAACGGTTTTCACCAGTTTCTTGCAGCTGACCGGATCCTCCATGCTTTCACCGAGGAAGCAGTGGAAGACCGTGCCGCCGGTATATCGTTTCTGGATTCCCTCCTGTATGTCCAGTGCGTGAAAAAGGTCGGAGGTGTAGTCCACCGGCAATTGTGTGGAGTTTGTGTAATAAGGCTCCTTGTCTCCGGAGGTGATGATGTCCGTATACCTTTCCTTATCGATCTTTGCCAGGCGGAAGGATGTGGATTCTGCGGGTGTGGCCTCCAGGTTGTAGAGGTTCTCCGTGGACTCCTGGTAATGAACCAGCCGCTCCCGCATGAAGTCCAGGACCTCGGTACAGAAGTCGGTCCCTTCCTGGCTGACCAGGTCCTTCTTTAGGAAGTTCATCGAGCACTCGTTCATGCCCACCAGGCCGATGGTGGAAAAGTGGTTGTCCCATGTTCCCAGGTAGCGCTTTGAATAGGGGAAGAGCCCTTCGCTCATCAGTTTTGTGATGATCGTGCGTTTGATCTCCAGGGAATCGCGGGCAAGGTCCATGGTTCGCGTGAGGCGGTCAAAGAACTCCTCCCGGCTGCGGGACAGGTAACCCAGCCTGGGCAGGTTGATGGTGACAACCCCGATGGAGCCGGTGAGCTCGGCGGCCCCGAACAGGCCTCCTCCCTTTTTCTTCAGCTCCCGCTTGTCGAGCTGGAGTCTGCAGCACATGGAACGTACGTCTCCGGGACTCAGGTCGCTGTTCAGGAAGTTCTGGAAATAAGGGGTCCCGTATTTCGCGGTCATACGAAAGAGGAGGTCCGCGTTTTCGCTGTCCCAGTCGAACTCCTCTGTTATGTTGTAGGTTGGGATGGGGTAGGGGAAGCCGCGGCCCGCTGCATCGCCTCCCATCATGACTTCCAGGAAGGCCCGGTTGATCCAGTCCATCTCCTTCTGGTACTCCCCGTAGCGGGCTTCCTGCTGTTCGCCTCCGATGATGACTTTTTCCTCTTTCAGGTCCGGCGGCACGACCCAGTCAAGTGTGATGTTGGTAAAGGGGGCCTGGGAACCCCACCGGCTGGGCGTGTTCACGCCGAAGACGAAGCTCTGTATGTTCTGCTTGACCTCGTTGAAGGTCAGGTTGTCGTGGCGGACAAAGGGGGCCAGAAAGGTGTCAAAGCTCGAAAAGGCCTGGGCTCCGGCCCACTCGTTCTGGAGGACACCCAGGAAATTCACCATCTGGGCCACAAGCGTGCTCAGGTGATGGGGCGCGGTGGAACTGATCTTGTTGGGTACGCCGCCGAGCCCCTCCTGGATGAGCTGCTTCAGGCTCCAGCCGGCGCAATAGCCGGAGAACATGGACAGGTCATGGATGTGCACGGTCCCGTTTCGATGGGCCTGGGCGATGTCTTTGGTGTAAATGGAATTCAACCAGTAGTTTGCCGTTACCGTTCCTGAATTGTGGAGGATGAGCCCACCCAGTGAGTAGTTCACATTGCTGTTTTCGCGCACGCGCCAGTCGGCCTGGCTGAGATAGCCGTCCATGGTGTTCTGGATATCCAGAAGAAGATTCTTCGTGTCCCGGATTCGGGTATGCTGTTCCCGGTACAGGATGTAAGCCTTGACCGCTCTTGCGTGATTCCTTCGGATGAGGATCTCTTCAACGATGTCCTGGATCTGTTCCACGGCGGGAATGGAGCGGTAATGAAATTGCTTGACGAGCCAGTCGCAAACCTCGTTGGAACAGCGGACCGCCTCATCCCGGTCCGGCATCTCTACAGCCTTCAAGGCCTTGAAAAGCGCCTGTGTAATCCTCTCCTGATCAAAGGGAGCGATCTTGCCGTCCCGCTTGCGAATGCAATAGTTTTCATCGGATAGATGAAGGTATTTCGACTCGACTTTAGGTTGTTCGGTTGAGCCCGTGGAGGCGGGTTCTTGCATGGCTTGCTCCTTTTGAACGCATGCGAATGCGTAAATTATTTTTGTTGGAATTCAGAAGGTTGAGAAGGGTTGTTAAACCTATATATTGTAGTTTTGGAAACAAGTAACTACTACATCTTGCGGATTGATTCTGTCAAGAAAAAATTTTGACCCATTTTTTCTATAAAGGCATTTCTTCTGCATCGTGTCAAAAAAAAGCATCTGAATAGTAGCTAGTTAGGAGAAAATGGCGTTCCTAAAAAATTTTTCCAAATGGTCTGGAAAGCATAGGAAAGGGGGTATTGAAGAAAACCATGCCGGGTTGGGTGGAGGGAGATTCCATGAAAAATGCTTATTTTCCTAGAAAACTTGCATTTATTAAGGCCCGAATATTCCCGATGATATTTTTACATTGATGCAAAAAGTGTTTTAATATTTCTTTGTTGGGGAAACATTATGGAATCATTAAGAAAATTAAGATGATACATCAAGCGTCTCCTTTTGTTTCGGCAAGACGGTTGTCAAGAATGACAAGAAAACGGATGCCAAGTCAGGAGATCACCATGTACCCCGGACAGGGAGGAAGGTTATGAACAAGGCTTGCAGAGGCTGGATGCCGGGAAGGCCATGGTTTCCCCACGCTCGTCTCGTTTAGGACGACAGGAATGCCGGCAGTTCGGTAAGACGGTGGATATGAAGAGGGTGTTGAGTACTGTTCCCTTTCAGAATGAACGTGATGCCAGCCCGTTCCGCTGCAACGAGGTCGTTTTCCATGTCTCCCACATAGACGGCCTCACGAGGGGAGACCCCGGTCTTTTCCAGGCAGTGAAGAAGAAGATCCGGTGAGGGCTTCGCGTGCTCCACATCAAGAATCGTTGAAACCGCTTCAAAGGTGTTCTCGAGATCGAATCGTTTCAGCAGGGGTGCCGCCGATCTTCCCCGGTTTGTGGCCATGGCGATACGATAGCGACTCTTTATTGTGTTCAGGACCTCGTACAGGCCGGGCTCGGGGTCCATGTATTCGAGAAAGGGGATGTAATCGATCTGTGGCGCCACGATCATGGCCCGTTTGTACTTCTCGGAATCCTTTTGGAAAAGGTGTTCAAAGAGCTGCGGCGTGGATAAGACATGGCAGAGCTCTTCCCCCTCCCTGTCGAGTTCCGGCTCTCCCATCTCCTTCAAGATACGGTTGTAAAAGGCCACATTGGACCGGTAGGAGTCGAACATGACACCGTCGCAATCAAGGATCACGAGCGTAAGGTTTTCCGGGATTCTGTGCTCCACGATTGAACCGGCCTCCCTAATCCGGAAAAGCAAAGCTCTCAGGGAATCTTGGCGTTCATGGATTTTCAGGTGCAGCACTCAGAATATGGCGGACTTTCTGGAGGATTTCAAGTGGCGAGAAGGGCTTGAAAAGGAAGTTCTTTCCCACCGCCAGCTCCTGGCTCATGCTTTCGGATAGGCGGTGATAGCCTGAGACGTAGAGCACCTTCATGTCCGGCCGAACCTTGCGTGCCTGTCTGGCCAGGTCCAAACCGTTCATCCTCGGCATGACGATATCGGTAATCATCAGGTGGATGGATTCTTTGTGGTTCTCGCAGATCCTGAGGGCGGCCTCACCGTCTTCGGCTTCCAGGACGTGATAGCCCTTTTTGTTCAGAACGAATCGGAGCGGATGTCGAACCAGATCCTCGTCTTCCACCAGGAGGATGGTTTCCGATCCAGTGGCGCTGTCCACCACCGACGCTGGAGGGCTCTCTTCGGTCACCGGCTCTTCCCCTGCTACCGGAAAGGAAACCCGGAAGCTCGTACCCCGCCCCGGCTTGCTCTGGACCTCAATGTCACCCTGGCTCTGCTTGACGATTCCATAGACCGTTGAAAGGCCGAGTCCTGTTCCCTTCCCGGGTTCTTTGGTTGTGAAAAACGGGTCGAAGATCTGGGAGATCGTGTGCGCGTCCATCCCCATCCCGGAGTCCCGGACGGTCAAGACGACAGGGGAAGCAAACGTCGGCCCTTTCCGTTTCTCTCCACGGCCCCCCTCCCGGTATCCCCGGCTTGTTTCGATGGTGAGCGTTCCGCCTTTGGGCATTGCATCGCGGGCATTGAGTGCAAGGTTGACCAGAACCTGCTCCACCTGTCCCCTGTCCACCAGGATCATTACCGGCCCGGATTGTATGGATGTGCTCAGGATGACGTCTTCTCCGATCAGGCGCCTGAGCATGTCTTCCATGCCCTTGACGATCCCGTTGAGGTCGTGCCGTGCCGGCTGGTGTTCCTGCTTCATGCCGAAGGCGAGGAGTTGTCGGGTGAGTGCAGAGGCTCGTTCTCCCACCTTCCGGATCTCCTCCACGTTCTCGTAACAGGAGCTGCCCGGATCGAGATCCGACAGCAAGAGGTCGGAGTAATTGGACAACGCGGTCATCAGGTTGTTGAAGTCGTGGGCGATCCCACCGGCAAGCCTTCCCACGGCCTCGAGTTTCTGGGACTGCCGAAGCTGCTCTTCGAGCTTCTTTCGCTCCGATATGTCACGTGTAACACCCATGATGCCCGTAGGGGTCCCTTCATCGTCGCGCACCGCGAACCATCGCACGTCCACCCACACCGGGGAGCCGTCCTTGTGAATGTATTTCAACTCCATGGCCGTGGCCCCGGCGCTGCCGCCCGATTCTGCGGGTTTGTCCAAAAAGGCCTTGCGAAAGGATGTCTTGGCGAGCTGGAGCGAGGAAGGAGCGACAAACTCCGGCTCCTCCAGTGCGAGGATCTCCTGGGGCGTATAGCCGAGGAGGTTCATGATGGAAGAGCTCACATAGGTGTGCCTGCCCTTTCTGTCCAGCACCCAGATGACATCGGACATGTTTTCAGCCAGGAGGCGAAGGCGGTTTTCACTGACGGCAAGGGCCTTTTCCGCCTTCTTTCGTTCGGTGACGTCGCGGGACACCCCCAGGATTCCAACCGGCCTTCCCTCTTCATCGCGCAGAAAGGAGCTCTTGACCTCGGCCCACACGGTGTGTCCGTCTCGATGAATGTGTTCAAGCTCGACGGTTCGCGACCGGAAAGGATCCGCCTGGGCGCTCCCCTCTTTGGCTAGCTCCTCTTGAATGACCTGGAGGGCCTTGTCATAGGAAGCGGGCGTGAGGACATCTTTCAACCCCTGCGTGATGGCCTCTTCAGCGGTATACCCTCGCAGGGGCTTGATGGAGGGACTGAGGTACGTGTACTTGAAGTCCATGTCCATGGTCCAGACCACATCACTGAAGTTCTCGGCAAGCATGCGGTACTGTTTCTCGCTCTCGGCAAGCGCTTTGATGGTCTGTGCGTGATCAAGCCTCTCCTTTTCGAGCCGCTCCCCGGAC
>CAZSUQ010000116.1:0-10650 GCA_964609935.1 uncultured Thermodesulfobacteriota bacterium
GGAGGACATCCCCGTCACCTGGCTCGACCTGAACCCGGAGTTTCTCTTCCCGTGGGCTGTGGACTGGGCCGAACAGCGAGGACACATCCTCACCACCAGCACCATCGACGATGCAGACGAAATGGAGGGATACCTGGCCATGGAGGAGATGGACGGCATCGTGACGAACCGCCCGGACCTCCTTGATGAACTCCTTTAGCGCTAACCCGGATATTTAACGGGGCACCTGGCTCACGGACGGAGCCGTCGAAGTGGGCTCTACGCCTATCCCGGAGGAAGGAACGACGACTACGGCGACGGCAGGCTGGGCCTCTGCAGCAGCCTCATGGAGGCGGGTGTTGCAACCTGGGTCGATTGCCTGCGTTTCTTTCCCCTCCCCCTGGCAGAAGCCGCAAAGACCACGGTGCGGAGGGCTGCATTCATGTTTCCCTACATGATCCCTTTCCTGGGCATCACGATTCTTCGTGCCCGATATCGATCAAAAAAGAAGTAGAAGCATAGAATAAAAGAAAATAAAGAGAGGAGACCCCCGGACTCATCCGGGGGTTTTTTCTTTTTGCTGGTTACCTTTACAATAGACGAACCGAACCGGGGGGAGACTCGACCATGGAACGCTGGGAGAGCAAGATCAGCCCGCACATCACGGATGCCGCCGCGAGATTCGTGAGGACGCTGCCCACCGTCTGGGCCGCCAGGAAGAAGGCCGACCGTCTGATCAAGGAGTTTCCTGATTATCATGGAGACCCTCCGCTGCCCTGTACGGAAGAGATCTTCGGCTGGGTCCAGGGGATCTGTGAAACACCGCATCGAAGGCCGGGCACACCGGAGGGGCACAGGGCCGAGACATGGGTTGCGGACAGGTTCAGGGAGTTCGGGCTCAACAACGTCACCCTGGATCCCGTACCCATCAAGGTCTGGAAGGCCCGACACTGGTCCCTCGAAATGGGAGGCCGCCCTGTTCCCAGCTTCTTCCTGGTCAACTCCGGGTTCACCGGCCCTGCAGGAGTCAGGGCCCCCCTGGTCTACGTGGGCAGGGGGAGCCCCAGGGATCTTGATCGAAAAGACGTTCGCGGGAAGATCGTGGTTGCGGATGTTCCCTTCCCCTATCTGCCCACCGGGTTTCTGCTGAAGTTCCTGAAGCTCCTGGGGGCTTCCTATTTCATTTCAGATCCCACGAACGCCATCACCCTGCGAAGCGGCCAGTACCTCAACTTCGTACGCCGGAACTTCATCGGGGGATCCGAAGAGGGTGAGGCCCCCGAGCATGATGTTTACTGGCAGGCTTACAAACGCGGAGCCAGGGCCATCTGCCTCCTCCTGAAGAATCAGCCCTCCAACGCCAATTCACACTATGGCCCTTACGACGGCATCATGAAGCCAATGCCCGGGCTCTGGGTGGGCAAGTACGACAGCATGGAGCTCAGAAGGATGGCAAAACAGGGGGCCGAAGCCACCCTGGTCCTGGAGGGAGAGGTCTCCAGCGGGAAGATGCACAATGTCTGGGGCGTGCTGCCCGGCTTGCGTGACGAAATCATCATGGTGACCTCTCACCACGATGCCCCCTTCAAGGGAGCCGTGGAGGATGGCACCGGTGTTGCCCAGGTTCTTGCCCAGGCCCGCGCATGGTCCGGCATCCCAAGGGAAAAGAGACCGAGGACCCTGGTCTTTGCCGTGAACGCAGGGCATTTCTACGGTTCAGAGGGGACCTATCACTTTGTCAGGGAGCACATGGATCTCGTGAGCAAAGCCCGGATCGTGATCACCCTGGAGCACCTGGCTGCAAAGGAGGTGGTTGAGCGGGAGGGGGCCTACGCGCCCACGGGCCGGCCTGCACTCACCGTGATGTTCACCTCCACGGAGCCCAGCGCCATCGCCTCGGTCAGAAAGGCCCTGAGCAGGAAACCCGCGCCCTGCACGGCCCCCATCCCGTATGACCTCCTTGCGCCCGCCCCCACTTCGGATGCGGCCTGGTACGTCCTCAAGGGCGGTGCCCCGGTGATCTCCTGGATCGGCTGCCCGTACTACCTGCTGGACGAGCACGACACACTGGACATGGTGGCCATGGACACACTGGTACCCATCTGCGAAACGGTCACGGAACTGGTAAAGACCTACATGGCCCAGTGAGAGGTTCGGAAGCCTGCCGGACCTCCAGGGACACCTTGCCCTCTCCCTGCCGGAACCAGATCGCCCCCGAGAAGATCTTCATTGCTGAAAGCAGTAGAGGTTGAATCCGCCGTCCACGTTACAGGGCGCGGGCTGGTACTGGCAATTGTCAGGGATAGACGAGGCAAGCCGCGTCCAGCATCCGGTCTGTGACTGGTAACACCCCGTAATGTCGCAATTGAAGTTGGCCCCAAAGGTGCTGCCGTCATCACCGGAACCGGACATCCAGTAGTTACAGATCTGCATGTAAGTATGTTCCGGGGAGGGTGGGGTCGGCGAAACATGGGGCATCCTCCTCTGTTCAAAAATGGGCGTTCAAGGACCGCAACCTCCCCGACGGATGAAACGGAAGCGGATGACTACGTGGTACCTGCGCCCTCGTTCTTCTTCCCCAGCTCCCACGCGATCTTCACCACACCGCCGTAAAAGAAGAACAGGATGGAATTGATCTGGAGCATGACCCCGATGATCAGGAGGGGCACCTGCACCACGCGAATGGAGCTCAGGAGAAAACAGACGAGTGAACCACACAGGATTCCGAACCCCCATGTGTAAAGCGTCCTGAATGTCTTCAACGCCTCTTCCTCACTCTCGATGACCTTCATGTGAAACCACCTCGTCAACAAGTCCATCGTCTTCCTCCTTTATTCTGAGATCCTTTTGTTCACATGCCGTGCTGATGGATCATGTCCAGGACCAGGGCAGGCCAGGTAAAGCCGTGCGCACCCGCCCCCCCACCGGTACGTGAGTCGTAGAACTCGCGGAAACCCTCCGCTGCCACCATCCCGGCAAAGGCCCGGGTGATCCTGCGGGCCAGGTCCTCATGACCGTAATTTGCTGCGGCCCTGGCCGCAATCCAGTTCATGTTCGCCCAGATGCAGTGACCCCGCCACAGCATCAGGTCTTCGCCCGGGATCCGCTCCTCCGTCTCTGAGACCGAGTTGAACGGGACGAGCCAGGGGGCATCAAAGTGGTCTTCATGAAGGAGTGCACCCTGGATCACCCTTTGAGCCTTCTCCTCCTCCACAAGGCCGGTGATCAAGGGGGCCACACCGGTCAGACACCTCCGCTTCGACATCACCCTGTCTTCCAGGTCGTAGCGCGGATAGAAAAAGCCCTCTTCGTCATCCCACAGGACCTCTTCCATAGCCCTGACCATGGCTTCCGCCCGCTCCCTGGACAGTTGGGCCTGGCCTTTGAGTCCGGCCTCCTCGTAAAGCCATGCCATGGACATGAGCCCGGCCGCCGTGATTGCATTCATGCCCACGTCTTCAAAGACGAACCGGTTCCGGTCTGACAGCACATCCGGATCCCATTCGTGGTCTGCACAGAAGTTCAGCAGCTGCGGATACTTGATCAGGTAATCCAGGAGAACGAGAGGGTTGCCGATGTCGATATCCATGGGCCGGTCAAACACCGGCGCGCTGTCCGTGCCCGACTCCCAGGGGTGGATGATGGACACCAGCCCGTCACCGAACATGTCCCTGGGGCCGAGCAGGTAGTCCACACAGCGTTCCATGGCAGGAAGCAGCTCCAGGATCCGGGCGTCCCGCGTACGCCGGTAAAGAAGCTCGGCAGCGATGAGAAAGGAGGGTGGATCGATGAACCGGCTGCGACGCAGCTCATCATACTGCCTGCGCACGACCCAGAGGGTGATGATCCTGAGCGGGTCGGTTTCCACGAGCCCCTTGACCCTCACCTCGTGTGGGATGTGCCCGTCTTCGCTCTGGACGCGAAAGACGGTCTCGAGTTCCTGATAGGCGAGCTCCGGGTCAAGATGGGCGAGCGAGATCACGTTCCATCCGGAATCCCAGGCAAAGAAGGAGCGGTAGGTTTCAGCCGAGGGGAGATGAAAAAGGCCTATCTCCGTATCCACGCGGTTGGTCTCGAAAACCCGGCGAGCCTCGGCAACGAGGCGGTTCCTCAACGCCTGCTCCGGGGATTCCGTTGAAAGCGGATTCCCATCCCTGCCGGAACAGGCAGAGACAAAACATGCCGCTGCGGCTACAAGAACAATCCGGATGAAATCCCATGTCCTGATCATTCCGCAACCTCTTTCGTTGGGGATCGTCTTTTTCAGCCCTTCCGGTATTTTAACACATTCAGGACGGGACCGGCGGGCGCAGTTCGAGGACCTTTTCCGGTTCATACACGGCCTGCACAGCCAGGTACGCGGTCACACCGCTCCAGAGATGAGGGATGCTGGTCCGGTTCTGAATGAAGTAATCGTCCGTTCCCCGTACCTTTCTCCACAGGCCCACCTCACCGTAGCAATCCGATCCTTCCACAGGGACATGCTCGGTGAGTGTTTTGAGCGCCCTCTCCTTCAGATCCTGGTACGAAGACAGGCCCTGCGTGCTCACAGCAAGGGCAAAGAGCTGCTCGCCCAGGTAGCCGATGCCCCTGCTCCTCATGCTGATCTTGTCCTCCATGTCCCGGGCAAGCCTCTGGATCACACGGCCCGCATCCGGGTGTTCATAATCATGGAACAGAGGGGCCGGGAACAGGCTCCACGGCAACCCTCTCCATCCGGCTTCCCTAAGGACCTTTTGCTCTCTTATTCTCTTCAGTATGCCTGCACGGAGCGTTTCCGCAGCCCTCTGCCATCTCGAAACCGTTTCCTCCTCCAGGCGCCACTCCCTTCCCAGGTTCGTTGCACTTGCCAGCGCCGTGAGAACCGCACTTGCGCCGTGCAGGGTGGCCTTGATCCTGGGATCGTCATCCTCCATGACCTTCCTTGTCCAACCCCTTTTCAGGTCCACAAAGCGGAGAATCGCCTCCGTGGCCGAGAGGAGCATTCCCTGATAGGTTTGCCGGTAGGCCTCCTTCTCCTCATCGGGCACGTAACGCTCGTGCCGCCAGAGGTCCCAGACGAGCAGGGAGGTTTCGTCTATCTCCACGGGGACGAGCCTGAAGAAGCCGGGTGAGCCGTCGGTGTTCATGTTGGAATACCAGTGCCCCCTGGGACAGAACAGGGGAGACCGGAGATTGATCAACCAGGTTGGGCTGAAGGCAAGGCTCGATCCGCGCTGTGTACGGCGGTAGAAGTCCAGGTGGGCATTCACCCGGTCTGAAAGGCCGGCCAGGTCCAGGGCCATGTCGTAGAAGGCACCGTCGCGCGGCCAGTCATAGCAGTAACGGGGCTGCCGGGAAGGGGAAGCAACAAAGGCCCCTGTTTTCCTGTCGTGTCCGATCAACAGGTTGAGCACGGACCGGCGGGCCACCCGCTTTTCCACCGCTCTGGCTGCCTTTGGTACAAGGATCTTCTGCGCCACAGGCTCCCAGAAAGCATTCGCCTGCTCCTCCAGGCGCCGGGACCCTGCTTCCCTGGCGTCCCGGATGATGGCGGCAGCGCCCCGGGCCGAACCGGCCACGGATATCAGGATACCGGCATCACCTCCCGACTCGCGGAGGTCGATCCGCACACCTGCGTCGATGGGTCCAACATGCAGGAGATTCCCTTCCAGGGCCCCGTCCTTTGCATCCTCCCGTGCACCCGGGGGTGTGCCCGCCCTTCTGACCCGCCCGGCTCGATCCGCACCCACCTGAACCTGATGGATTCTCTGAGGGGAGCCTAGCGCAATGAAGACCCCGCCCTCGGGAAAGATCTCGTCCAGCAGCGCTGAGGTCATCCTCTCGCCCCGCCTCCGGAGCAGTCTCCCCGGCTTGCGCCCCTCATGGCTGAACCAGAAGAGCAGCTCTTCATCCGGGCAGTAAACAGAAGAAAACCCCGCCTTCCTGGAATCCCTGTTCGAGATCCCGTTCTCCGCCATTTGCGAGGGGGCAAAGGTCGCATGATAGAAAAACCGGGCGGTTTCTTCGGCTGCGTCCACCTGGAAGGTCTGAACAAGGAGATCCTTCTCCGGCATGACCCACTGCCTGACCACAAGGGCTGCCGCACGGCCCTTCACGTTTTCATTCCTTTGGAGAGTTGTGATCAGTACATGCGATCCCTCAGGATCGTATCGTCGTGAGCTGTCCCAGACAGGATCGTCCATCCAGAACAGCTCGCCTGATTTCAGCCGGACGCCGGCCTTTGCACCCAGCCCCCTGTACTTCTCCAGGGGCCTTCCGTACTTCTCCCAGTCCCGGCAGGGCGCTCCGGAACCATGGCGCATGTCCTTCACGGAATACCCGCGCAGGAATCCCCTGGAGGCTGTGACGTAGCGAAGGTGATCGTATCGGGAGGGTGTGGGCCACCGGAGATAGACCAGTTCGCCCCACGGGCTCACGCCCACGGTCAATGCGCCGTTTCCCAGTGCGGCTGCGGCGTTTGTTCCGCCGCCAACCGTCTCGGAAAAGAGGTCCGCCTTGATCAGGGGGTCATGGATGTCATTGAGGGGACGGGAGGATCTCATGAGGAAACCCTGTGCATGCCTGATGGAACGAGAGAAGAACCCCTTACGCCGTTTCCTGGTCTGACGCCCGGAGCGCCTCCACCACGTTTCTTCCCAGGGTCTGCGGGTCCGGCAGGCGTTCCGGGTTCAGCTGATCCAGGGCAAGGAGCAGGGCCCCCACCACGGGCGGCCATGTCCAGTGAACCAGGTTGACCTCTGCCGCCTCCGCACGAACCGTGTCCATGAGGTGTGCGTTGAGCAGCTCGCTCCTGCTCGAGAAAACACCTCCGGCCGTGACCAGGTCAAAGGCCCTGCCGAGCATGTCCAGCCTGCGGGCAACCGTGAGCACATTGCTTCCGATGGTCCTCCCGGCACGCCGAACGATGGCCTGCGCCGCCTCATCCCCTTCCCCGGCCGCCTCCATCACCTGCGGGGCGAACTCCCCGCCCACCACCACCTTCCAGCGCATGATCTGCTCCATCATCTCGGCCACGCCCCCGCATCCCGTTGCCTCCAGCATGCGCACGGCCAGTGTGGTCTGAGGCCCAAGATCCATGTGAGCAGCGGCAACCGCGTTGATTGCCGCCTGGGCCAGGTCGCCGGCACCGCCCCAGTCGGTAAAAGGGTAGGATGCACCAAAGCTGCGCTCTGTCTGTCCGCTCCTGTTTCGACCCGCAACCGTTGCGCCGGTTCCTGCGATGCAGGCCAGGCCCACGCCGTGGGCGGTACCGGCCCGCAGCGGAAGGAAGGCGTCGTTGACCATGACCGAAGGCCCCCCGACGCCGAGTGCGTCAACAACAGGCTGCAAACGCTCCACGTCGCTGGGCCAGTCCAGGCCGGCGAGCCCAAGACCAGCGGCGGCAATCTCCCCGGGTTGAATCTTTGCTGCGGCACCGGCTCGGGCAATGGCTTCGGTCAACACATCCCGGGTACCGTCGAGCCCCACGAATTCCCAGTTGGCACTCCCTGCGGTGACAGCGCTGAGAACCCTTCCCTCGCTGGTGGTCAGGGCCACGTGCGCCTTGGTGGCACCTGCATCGATGCCCAGGACAATCATAGAGGCCTCTAACATCCGCATTCTTGCGTAGATCCTTGCAGAAGGTAGCCTAAAAGACATTTCTCTCTTGCTTCCGGTGAACGAGAAGTGCCCAGATGCAAGGCGGGAGAAGGTCCGTGCCGCGGAGGCGTACTCCCTGTACGTCGCAGCGGCTCGGACCGAGCCCAACGCAGCAGATGGGTGCTTATCGTTCACCGGAACAAAAAAAGTTTGGCAAGGACTCCCTGTTCGTGTTCAGCATATCCTCCAGCACCTGGATCGCCTCGCTGATCCGGGGACCCAGCGGGTGTGTCACCAGGGCCTTGAGCACCAGGTCCCTGTCTCCGGTTCGGGCAGCCTCCACGGTGTACAGCTCGTAGGCCTTGATCGTTCGCAGGAGCCCGTCGGCAAAAGCGGGCAGGGGCTCGGCGGGCAGCGGGTGGATCCCTTTCCGGTCCACCCTGCAGGGAAGCTCCATCACCCAGTCTTCGGGGATCCCCTCCACGGCACCCCCCTGGCGTGTGTTGACGATGTGCTCCTGACCGAGACCCAACGCAATGGCCTCGATGAGCTGGGCTGCCGCGGTGGAGTAGTAGGCCCCACCCCGCTCCATCAGCTCCGGCGGCATCTTCTTCAGGGACCTGTCACTGTACTGCTCGAGCAGCTTCCCCTCGATCTCCAGCACCTCCTCCGCCCGGGATGGATCCCCTTTTTCCTGCTCCTCCAGGAAGCGCCTGGTGTTGTAGTAATACTCCAGGTAGTAATTCCACACCACATTGAGGCGCACCGACGGGTTGTCCGATTCCGGGGAACCGTCCATCTCAAAGACCTTCTGCCAGATGTCCCGGCCCCCTGCCCTTGCACCCCGCATCCAGGCGAGATGATTCAGCCCGAGGTAGTCCAGGTGCACGTCAAAAGGGCTTTCGATTTCCAGGGCCTCCGCAGCGAGCATCTGATACCCGATGGGGCTGTTGCACAGGCCCACGGAACGGATCCCGGGAGCGTGCCGCTGCAGGGCCTCCACCACCAGGCCCGAGGGGTTCGTGAAGTTGACGAGCCACGCCTCAGGGCACAGCTCCTGCATCTGCCCGGCCAGCGAAAGGATCACGGGCACAGTGCGCAGCGCACAGGCCATGCCCCCGATGCCCGTTGTCTCCTGGCCCACCAGGCCCCAGCGGCGCCCCAGGTACTCGTCCTCCCGCCTGGCTGCCATGCCGCCCACACGGACCTGGGTGATCACGAAGTCAGCCCCCTGGAGGGCCTCCCTCATATCCGTGGTGAGCCTCACTCCAAAGGGCTTTCCCTCCCCGGCCACCATCCGCTGCACGAACCCGCCCACCACGTCGAGCCGGTCAGCATCGGTGTCCATCAGGCACCACTCCAGCAGTCCCAGCTTCTCCTGTCTCTGGATAAGCCCCTGGGCCAGCTCGGGCGTATAGGTGGACCCCCCGCCAATGGTTGCAACCTTCATGTCCTTTCTCCTGCTTGAACGTTCTCGTCGATCACGCCTATTTCTATCGGGTATTCCCGGAAGGGTCAAACACCGCGGGCGCCGGCTTGACACAACACATTGATCTGATTATGCTTTTAGCCTTTCCTGGCAAGCTTCCCCAACCAGCATCCGCTCAAAGATGACACGGCCGGACCTTATGTTTGAAGCAGACAACAGGCCGGAGGCGGAAACCAGCAGGCGCTGGACCGCTGTGCTTGCCGTGCTCGGAATCCTCGCAGGCCTTGGTTTCGTCCTTTTCGGACTTCTCGAACCCTACCCGTCGAATGACCCGGAAACAGACATCGTGGCCCTAGTCAACGGGCGTCCCATCTCTGCCATGCGTTTTCAAAGCCTTGCCGACGGGCTCAACGAGGAGCGCAGGGCAAGGGGACAGCAGCCCATAGAGCGTTCGGAGATCCTGGATCGCCTGGTGGAGGAGGAGCTGATCGTGGGCCGGGCCGTGGAGCTGGGCCTCCCCTATTCGGACAAGATCGCACGCGGTTACCTGACCAACAGCCTCCTGGCCATGATCACCGATGAGGCCATGAGTACCGTCCCCCCGGAGGAAGACCTGGAAAGGTTCTTCAAAGAAAACTCTCAACGGTTCACGCCTGCCGAGCAGGTGGCTGCTCGCTTCCTGTTTGTCGCGGAGGGCGGCCCGGCCGGCCGTAGAAAGGCCACGGCAATTCGACAACGATGGGAGAAGCTGCCGCTGGACCAGATGGAGTCAGGGGACAAACCGCCGGTGAAGGTCCCCACCTCGCTCGTGCCGGTGCACAAGCTTGCAGACTACCTGGGAGGGGACACTGCAGGCAGAATCGCCCGGCTGGCTGTGGGAGAGACCACGCCCCCCTGTTCGTGGATGGACGGCTGGGTCGTGGCCCGGTGCCTGGATCGAACCGGTGGACGGACGCCCGCGTTCCAGGACGTGCAATCCCAGGTGCTTGAAACCTTTCGAAGACGGCGTGCGGAAGAGGATTACGAGGACTACATGGAAAACATACGGATCATGGCCGACATCCAGATCCTCATGGGTGATCCGTGACAGGGCGGATGATGCGCTCGCCTCCAAATCTCCGACGGAATCCCGGATCGCTTCGGATCTCTGTCCTCCTTTTCGTTCTCCTCTTCTCCCATCTGCTCTCACCTGCAAACCTCCGGGCGCACTCGCGCACCATCAGCTACTCCAAGTGGGTGGAGACCGACACGGGCTGGAGCGTACAGGCCCGGCTCCCTGTTCTCGAGCTTGAAAGGCGGTTCGGAAAGGGGGGATGGGGCGAGGAAACCGCGCGCACCTATACCCTGGAGCGCTTCAGAGCCCGGACAGCGGAAGGACCCTGCACCCCTCAATGGATCGGCGGTTCGGCCAGGCTCACCGATTTCGTGGCCAACTGGACACTCCACTGCAACAGCCCGACCAGGGAGCTTCACATTGAAGCCTTCTTTGACACTGCCCCGTCTCACCTGCACTACGCGCGCGTTCACAGAGGCAGGAAGATCCAGGAACAGATCGTCACCGCGGCTTCCCCCTTGATTCCCATGGTAAGGGACGAGTCCCAGCGATTGTTTGCCGACTACTTCAACTCGGGCCTCAAGCACCTCCTGGCAGGCCTGGACCA
>CAZSUQ010000117.1:0-10569 GCA_964609935.1 uncultured Thermodesulfobacteriota bacterium
CCTTCGGAGCCATCCTTCCGCCCGGCACGGGCCAGGGGAGCGGGGGGCATTCCATCGATGTGGCGGCTGACGTGGCGTTATCGCCTTCTGTGCTGGATTGCGACCTGTCCGTGTACCCCCCCGGCAAGCCACCCCTGACACTCGGCATCGGGGGAACCCCTTCAAAGCCCGAGATCAACACCTCCAGCCTCCTGTTTCCCATTTTACTCAGGGCCGGCGGGGGCCTGGGCGGGATGGTGGGGAACCTGAGCGGCGTGGGAAAGGAGCTCAGCGGAGCTACGGTGGATACCGTGAAAACCCTGGGAAAGGGCGCCTTCTCCATGGTGGGCTCCGCAGGTACGGGCCTCCTGGAGACGGCAAAGGGGCTTGCAACAGGGAACGTGAGCACCATGGCCGACGGGCTGAAGAAAACAACGGTGGGCACGGTGAGCAACGGTGTACAGACCGTTGCGAAAACCGGCAACGGCCTGGCAAAGAGGGCTTTGGACGCCGGCAGCGCCTCTGTGGGGCAGACCACGGTGGAGGCGTGGCGCTCCAACATCCCGGAGCGGTGGGAGAAGAACTGGACGGTGGCCCAGGATCAGGTCAACAAGATGCCCTTTCCACGCGCCGTACCGTAGAGATTTACAGGGTGCTCGCCACCACCATACGCTGGATCTCCTGTGTGCCCTCATAGATCTGGGTGATCTTGGCGTCACGCATGAAGCGCTCCACAGGATATTCCTTGCTGTAGCCGTATCCGCCCAGTACCTGCACCACGTCCACGGTCACCCACATGGCCACATCACCGCAAAACGTCTTTGATGCAGAGGAAAGGCGGACCTGCTCGGGCAGGAGCCGGCTCATGTCCTTGGGGCGCTCCTGAAGCACGGTGCAGCACTTGTACAGGAGCTGCCTTGCCGCCTCGATCTGGATGGCCATATCTGCCAGCTTGAAGGAAACCCCCTGGAACGCACTGATCGGCTTCCCAAAGGCGATTCGCTCCTTTGCATAATTGGTGGCATATTCGGCCGCTCCCGCGGCTATGCCCAGGGCCTGCCCCGCGATCCCGGGGCGGCTGAAATCCAGGGTCTTCATCATGATGCTAAATCCGAGACCCTCCTGTCCCAGGATGTTTTCAGCAGGCACCGCACAGTCTTCAAAGATGAGCTCCACCGTGTCCGAAGAGCAGATCCCCAGCTTTTCCTCCTTTTTACCCACCTGGAACCCGGGAAAGTCCTTTTCCACGATGAAGACGCTCCCCTGGCGATGGCTCTTCTCGTCCGGGTTGGTGATGGCGTACACCGTGAGGGTGTCGGCCACACCCCCGTTGGTAATGAAGTTCTTGCTTCCGTTTAGGACGTAGGCATCCCCCTTTTTCACCGCCTTGGTCTTCAGCCGTGCCACATCGGACCCTCCCCCCGGCTCGGTCAGGCCGAAGGCGGCCAGCTTCTCACCACTGGACAGTGGCGGCAGATATTTTTCCTTCTGCTGCTCGTTGGCGGCCAGCAGGATGGGCAGGGTTCCGAGCTCCTGCACCGCGGGCAGAAGGCCAACGGATGCATCCACCTTTGAAAGCTCCTCGATCACAAGGATCAGGCTGAGAAGGCCTGCTTCGGCCCCACCGTGCTTCTCCGGAAAATCGATCCCCAGAAGGCCGTTCTCGCGCATCAGGTCCACCATCTCCCAGCTGAACTTGCTTTCACGGTCCCGCGCCTCCGCACCGGGCTCCACCTGCCCCTTTGCCATCCTTCGGACCGTATCCTGCAGCATCTTTTGTTCGTCGGTGAGCTCGTACTGTGCCATCACATTTCTCCTGTTCTTATCTGGAAGATTCAACCTTACGAAGGGGTGTCGATGCGCGGAAAACGAGCGTTTACTTTTATCACAACGGTTTTTCGCGGTCAATTTTGTGCGGGATTACAGGCCTTCCATACAGGCCTTGAGCGCCCTGTGAAAGGGGGCAAGGTCAGGATCCCCTTCCAGGGCCATGCGCAGGGACCTCAGTGTGTTCGGGATACTCGCAAGGTAACCTTCGTTCTTCTTGACCACGGCCTGGTAGGCAAACGTACCGATGGCCTTCAGGTTTCTCTGGATCCCTGTCCGTCTGAAGGCCCTGCTGAATTCGCCGGCCTCGGGCAACGGGACCCCAAGGGACGAACACAGTTCTCGATATTGCGTGATCAGATCTTCCTGCTCTTCAAGATCAAGATGAACGTAGGAATCCCTGAGCAGCGATACAAGGTCATAGGTCACCGGACCCATTCTGGCATCCTGAAAGTCCAGTACCGTCAACCCGCTGTCACGAACCATAAGGTTTCGGGCGTGATAGTCCCTGTGTGTAAAGGTTTGGGGATATTGGGCGATCTCCCTGCAGAGCTTCATAAAATACGCTTCCAGCTCTTCCCTGGCGGGCCGTGAGAGCGTGTGTCCCCACAACCCTTCCAGGGCGTGCTCCTGAAAGAAACAGAGCTCCTGAAAGAAGGTTTGAGCGTCAAAGGCATAGGAAAGGGCGTAACAGGGCTTGCCGGAAGGCCGGGAAGCCTCCTTCTGCATGTTCGCCAGGATCTCAACGGCCTCGAGATAACATCGCCTTCGTTCATCCGGGGAACACGTTTCCAGGTACATCTCTAGGGTGACATCACCCACATCCTCGAGGAGAACGAACCCTTTTGGGGAGGCATCCAGGAAAACCGCGGGCACCGGCACCCCTTTCACGGCGAGGTGCCTGGCAATGTTGACGAAAGGGAGTTCGGTGCGCCCTCCCTGTGGAGTCCAGGGCCCGGCAAGCTGCATCAGGACGAAGGGTTTGAACTCGCCTGCAGAGGTGGTCAGGGTCATGCGAAGGTAACGCCGGTCGGATGCATCCCCTTTGAGAACCTCCCAGCCGGTCATCTGATAGCCCTCTGGGAAGTTCTCCTGAAAATAGCCTCCCATCTCTTCCGGAAGAGGAAACGGGGGGTTCTGTTCATTGGGATCCATGCTCAGGCCTTCCTCTCCCCGGAGGCGATCCGGGGGGAAAAGTCAATCGTATTGACGATCTTGGGTAAACGTGATGAAATCCTCTGGTTCCAACAAAGCCTTCCATCTCACAGTCAAGGACTCTTGGCGTCAGGAGGAGCCCATCATCCGGTCCCAAGGATAGGGCAAATCTTCTGCACGGGCAACCTCTGCGTCACGAATGGAAAGGAACGTCCGCATGGCATCGAAAAAGCAGAAATCAAAGGCCGGGCCAAAGGTGAGAAAGACCTACAAAGAGATCAATGACAAGATTTTGAGAAGAAAGGCGGTTGTTCTCACGGCCGAAGAGATGATCGATCTGGTGGAGGAAAAGGGCAAGGAAAAGGCGGCCAGGGAAGTGGATGTGGTGACCACGGGCACCTTCGGCCCCATGTGCTCTTCCGGGGTCTTTCTCAACTTCGGCCACTCCAATCCCAAGATCAAGGCCCACCGAACCTGGTTGAACAACGTGCCTGCCTATGCCGGGGTTGCGGCTGTGGACACCTATATCGGCGCAACGGAGCTTCCGGAAGAAGATCCGCTGAACAAGGTGTTCCCTGGAACGTTCCGCTTCGGGGGCGCCCATGTGATCTACGACCTGGTGGCAGGCAGGAATGTTGAGTTGAGGGCATGGAGCTTCGCAACGGACTGTTACCCGCGCAAGGAGCTCACCAGGAAGATCAAGTTGAAAAACATCCCACAGGCGTTTCTCTTCAATCCGAGAAACGGATACCAGAACTACAATTGCGCGGTGAACCTGTCCGACAGGACCATCTACACGTACATGGGTGTCCTCAGGCCCCACGGTGTGAACGCCAATTACTGCAGCGCGGGACAGCTCAGTCCGCTCTTCAATGATCCCTACTTCCGGACCATCGGCGTGGGGACGCGCATCTTTCTGGGCGGCGGAGAAGGCTTTGTGTCCTACTACGGAACCCAGCACAACCCTTATCCTCCACGGAACCGAAAGGGCTTTCCCCAGGTCCCTGCAGGGACCCTTTCGGTTATGGGAAACCTGAAGGAGATGGATCCGAGCTGGCTGGTGGGGGCTAGCTTCCAGGGGTATGGGGTCACCCTTTATGTGGGACTGGGAATCCCCATCCCGATCCTGGACGAAGAAATGGCCGCTTATACGGCAGTGAGGGACAAGGACCTGGTTACCCAGATCATGGACTACAGCCATGATTATCCTTTTGCTACCGGCCGAACACTCGGCGAAGTCAGCTATGAACAACTGAAGAGCGGCAAGGTCCTGTTCCAGGGGAAGGAGATTCCCACGGCACCCCTTTCAAGCTATTCCAGGGCAAAGGAAATCGCAGAGACCTTGAAGGTCTGGATATCCAAGAAGCGTTTTCTGCTTGGAGAACCTCAATGGTTGATCCCTCCGGCGGGCAAGAAGACAAGGCCCAAGAGTACGTAGACCGAACCTACCGGGACTTTTCATCCGGGGGCAGGCTCACGGCCTTCACGGTATCGTGGAGGGAGACGGACCTTTACATCAAGGCTCAAGAAAACATCTCCGGGCAGGCCCGAAGAGCCATCCTGCGGTTCAGGGAACAGATCGAGGGGTACCTGCAGGAACATCCGGAGTTCCAAACAGCCCTGGAGCCCCTGCCCCTCGATCCTGAGGCACCGCTCATCGTGCAGGACATGTTGAAGGCCGGACGGTTCGCCTCGGTGGGACCCATGGCGGCCGTGGCGGGTGCGATCTCCGAGTATGTGGGCCGGGAGCTGTCGGCGCTCTCCCAGGAGGTCATCGTGGAAAACGGGGGTGACATCTACCTCAGCACAAAGGAAGAGATCACGGTGAGCATCTTCGCCGGACACTCGAAGCTCAGCATGCAGATGGGGCTGCGCATTGCACCGGAAGAGACCCCCTGCGGCGTGTGTACCTCTTCCGGGACCGTGGGGCCCTCCCTGAGCTTTGGAAGGACGGACGCGCTTACGGTATGGGCACCCTCCACGTCCCTTGCGGATGCCACGGCCACCGCTCTGGCGAATCGCATCGCCTCCCCCGGGGACATGGAGAGTGTACTGGAACAGGCCGGGGACATCCCGGGGATCCGGGGAGTCGTTGCCGTTGTGGACGACAGGATCGGGCTCTGGGGCGAGGTGGACATCGTAAGGCTGGCGTCTTGAAGGATCAACGGCTTAAACCAGCAGAAGAGCAGGTATTCGCAAACGCATTCATGAACTGGTTGGATATCACCTTTACACGACCGTGCAGGCGATCCGTGAAAGCGTCGCCTGAACGCAAGAGGAGCACGTCATGACCACGAGCAAAACCAAGGTGCTTCGCTTCAGCAAAGCCATCTGGAAACAACCGATCGTTTGTAAGCTGGCATCGGACTACGGGCTCACGTTCAACATCATCAAGGCTTCCATCCTGCCGCGCCAGGAGGGACGGCTGGTGCTCGAACTGATCGGGGAAGAGGAGAATTACAGGAGGGGGATCAATTACCTGAAGCGGTGCGGGGTCAAGGTCGAGCCCATTGAAAGGGATATTCGGCAGGATGACAAGCGTTGCATCCAGTGCGGGGCATGTACAGGCCTCTGCCCCACGCAGGCCCTGTTCATGAAACGGCCCGAAATGAAAATCGAATTCGACCCATCCCTGTGCATCGCCTGCGGATGGTGCATCAAGGGCTGCCCCACCCGGGCCATGCAGCTGGCCGTTTCGGAATTTTAATGCGCCCTTATCACGAGCCACCTACTGTCTTTACGATTCAAAGAGGTCGAGTTTCGGCCTTAGCAGCCTGTTCTTCCATTTCAGGAGTTTGCCCCTCCGACGATTTCTTGCCGCAGCCTGCCCGACGATCCCCGGTAGTTCCTCGGGATTGAGGGTTAGCTTTTCGCAGAGATAGTCCAGGGACTCTTCCGGCACCCCTTTTTCATCCGGCTCCCTGGACAGTCGTTCAAGGGCTTCCTTGCGTGAAAGGCTTCCCTCCCGAATCAATACGCTCAACTCGAAGGAAAGAAGCGGGTAACCTGCGGCCTGCCGAAAAAGGTATGCAGCGGCATCGTGTGCCGCACAGTCCTGATGGGTCAGAATCTCTTTGCCCGCAGGCGATTTCCACCCGGGAATCCCCTCCTCCAGGTCATCCATCAAGGTGCGCTCGCAGTAGGAGGAGTAAAGAAAATATCCCACAAACTCGGGGATGGCATCCGCGTTTCTGTATTGTTCCATGTTTGGGAAGAATTCATCATAAAATCGATTCCTGAGGTCTTTTTCCCGGATGCTCATCTTGATAAAGGCCTCGAGCTTCTTCTTTGCCTTCAACGTGGTTGCCAGCACCAGGTCCCTGTCGTACGGAACCAGGTTTGTCTTGATGAAGGGAAGGAATGCATCCGGGCTTCCTGCCAGGATTTCCCGGAACATCTGGGATCGGCTCCTGCCGTGAATCACCAGGGGTATCTGCCTTTCAAAGGCAGCCTTGTGCATGAAGGCGTAGCCCGCATAGGAACAGCCCGGACAGGGCGTGCCGAACCACTTCACCGCCTGTTTGTAGAACTGCTGGTGTAATTCCCAATTCACACTATGGAAAAAGTGGTCGATACCGAGAGACCGGGTAACCTTTTCGATATTCTCTTTTGCATAGTCGGTCAGGAATCCGTTATCAAACGTAAAAGCCAGGACGTTGAGGCCATGTTTCTTCTTCAGTTGCATGGCCACATACGAGCTGTCCTTGCCTCCACTCAGGCCCACAAGGCAGTCGTAGGGATGGCGGCCCTTGAAGCCGTTAAATCGCTCCTCCAGCAGGGGCCGAAGCATGTCAAAATCCGTGAGTTGCTCCTTCAGGTTCTCGTAGGTCAGGCAGTAGTTACAGACGCCCTCAGTGTTGAAACGGATATTCCGGTAATTGGCCGGGAGGATACAGCGTGTGCAGTGCTTCATTTCGTGCGCGCTCTCCAAGCAGGAAGGGCCTTTTATGGTTTCAGGCGATTCATGGGGCAAATCCCCGGGCGGAAGGAATCAGCCCGGCCACAACGGAAGGCGGGTGCCTGCGAACAGGCGGCAAGGCGATGCGGATCCGTCCGGGGTCAAAGGACCTTCACCGGTTCTTCCCCACGGATTTTTTCTTGTCTTTGTCGTAGATCGTCCCGTAGATCGGTACCTCGAGGGTTTCTTCTTCCCCGTTCTTCACCAGGATCGTAAGCCTCTCGGCAATACGGCCTTTGGTCCGGTCTCCCGGATCGTAGGTGACCTTGATCTTGTAACGCTCCCCATCCTGCTCGGTGAGGATCTCCGTGGTGATCTCTTTGGCCGATGCCTCGACACCCTGGACCGAGAAGTTGCTCTTGCCGGTCTTGGTCAGGGTAAGCTCGCGCGTTGTGATCTTGCCGGGGTGCACCACGGAAAAGGATAAGAGATGCGGGGAAACCTTGACGCTTCCCTCCACGGTTGCGTAGAAGGGGACCTGCACCTTTGATGATTTCTTGCTGTTTGTCCGGATCTCGATCTTACCCGTCAGCCTGCCCGTGGGCACCTTGTCGGCCAGCGAAACCCGGTACACGGCCCCTTTTTCGTCTTCCTGTTCTTTGCTGAGCACAATGGAATCGCTCTCGGATTTCACCTCCTTGATCCGAAGGCCCCTCCCCTCCCTCAGCTGAATCTTCAGCTCCACCGGTTGGGGAAGCCCGTGGCGGCTCACCTTGCCGAAATTCAGGTGACGCGGTTCGACCTTGACATCCGGAACAACACTCCCCTTGAGCGTAAGACGCACGGTTCGTTTCTTCGGGTCATTGGTTTCCACCGTGACGGACTTCTTGACCTTGCCCTGGTACCCTTTGCTCTTGAACGTTGCCTTGATCTCTCCTACCCCGCCCGGGGGTATTTCTTTGGTCGTAACCAAAGCTCCGGAGCAGCCTCAAGAGCTGCGCACCTTCTCGATCTTGAGCAGGTCGTCTCCGGTATTCTTGAAGGCGAAGACATGCTCGATTTTGGTGCCTGCCTCCACCTCGCCGAAGTTGAAATCGGTGGCGGCAAACTCGATCTTCGGCGTCCCGGTCACGTCCGCCTCTTCAGCCACCTCCACCTTTTCATCAGACACGCCGACAGCTGCGGAACGTACAAAGGGAGAAGCCTCCGCAGGCTTGGCCGCTTCATCCGGCCTGGAAATCTCCTGTTCGCACCCCATCGCGACGAGGAAAGCCAGGAATAAAAGTGCAATGACACCCCTTCCGCGCATATTCTACCTCCTTCAAGGAAATCGTTCTGGGAGTAACTTTTGATTAGAGCATAGCCTCTTTTAGGGGTCAAGATAACGCCACAGATACGCCCTGTCTTTGTTTTTTCCGCATGTTCCGTGCTATTTTTCCTGTCCTGGTGGATCCTCCATGCGGAGGAAGAATCGGCGATTCCATTCACACAGAAAACCCATAGAATCATTGTACATGGTTGTTCTTGGCATCGAAAGCTCCTGTGACGACTGCGCTGCAGCCGTGATCAAGGATGGGAGGGAGATCCTCTCCCATGCCATCCATTCCCAACTCGAGACGCACCGGCCCTATGGAGGCGTGGTTCCGGAGTTGGCCAGCCGGAACCATCTCGAAAAGATCATCCCGGTTCTCGAGCAGGCCATGGAAACGGCCGGGCTGGACTGGACAGCGTTGAACGGGGTGGCCGCGACCTACGGTCCCGGGCTCGTGGGATCCCTTCTTGTGGGCCTGTCCGCGGCAAAAGCGCTCGCCTTCAGCCTGAACATCCCCTTCTGCGGAATCAATCACCTGGAGGGGCACCTGCTCGCCATCTTCCTGGAAGATGCTGCCCCGTCGTTCCCCTTCCTCGGCATGATCGTGTCCGGCGGTCACACGAGCCTCTACCGGGTTGACGACTTCGGAAGATACGGCCTCCTCGGGCAGACCCGCGATGACGCAGCAGGAGAAGCCTTCGACAAGGTGGCAAAACTGCTCGGCCTGGGCTATCCGGGCGGGATCGCCCTCGACCGGATCGCAAAGGAGGGCAACCCTGAGGCCTTCCCTTTCCCCAGGGCCATGTCCACTTCAAAGGACCTGGATTTCAGCTTCAGCGGCTTGAAGACCTCTGTCCGGTATTTCGTACAGAAGCACGGGCAAGCCTTTGCCCATGAACGTCTTGCGGATCTGGTGGCATCCTTTCAGGAGGCCGTGGTGGAAACCCTGCTTCACAAGGTCGTGCAGGCGGTCTCCAGAACGGAGATCCGCAGCGTCGTCATATCGGGCGGAGTGGCATCCAACAGCCGTCTCCGGGCACGCATGAAAGAGGCAGCCGAGGCAGAGGGATTCGAGGTCCATTTCCCTTCACCCCATCTCTGCACCGACAATGCCGCCATGATCGCTGCGGTGGGGTACCGCTACCTCGAGCGGGGGATCACGTCTCCCCTGTCCCTGAATGCAGAGCCAAACCTCCAGCTTTGATCAACCATGGAAAAAACGTTAAAGGAAACCCTCCGGGACTACGGCTTGCGGCCGAAGCGATCCTTGGGACAGGTCTTTCTCATCGAGCGGTCCATCCAGCAGAAGATCCTGGAGGTAGCAGAACTGGACCCGGAAGACACGATCGTGGAGATCGGCCCGGGCACAGGCGCCCTTACCCTGGAAATGCTCGGCCGGGTCAAAAGGCTCATTGCCCTTGAGCTGGACAAGGATCTGGCCCGCTATCTTCGCACGCAGGTGGATCCGGGCTCCAACCTCCACCTGATCTGCATGGACGCGCTCCGCTTCGATTACCTGAGGGCCGCCGACCGCTTGCATACCTCCTTGAAGGTCGTGGGAAACCTGCCTTATGTGATCTCTTCACCCATGATTTTCACATTCATCGAGCACCTCCCCTCCCTTTCCCTCCTCGTGCTCATGCTGCAGAAGGAGGTGGTGGATCGACTGACCGCAAGCCCGGGGACAAAGGCATACGGAGCTCTCACCGTTCTCACCAGCTTCCATTTCCGTATTCAGCGGATGCGCAACGTGTCCAGGCATTGCTTCTATCCGGTCCCCGCTGTGGACTCCGCAGTGATCCGGTGTCACCCCAGGGTTTTTGAGAACCTTGAGCCGGAGGAAGAGGAGCGGTTTCGAACGATTGTGAAGGCCGCCTTCTCCAAGAGGAGAAAGACGCTGCTCAATTCCCTCCGACTTTCTCCGCAACTGGACCTGAGCACGTCTCGGTTGAAGGATGCAATGGGCCGCTCAAACATCGATCCGAAGAGAAGGCCCGAGACCCTTTCCCTGGAGGAGTTCCTTTCGCTCTCCCTCTGCACCCTGGAGGCAACGTGATGCCCTGGTCAATCTGGACAGGGGAGCGAAATTTCACCATAATGTGTTGATTGGAAATCCTCTCAAGGAGCAGATGGATGGGAGAAAGCCGGTACATCGTGGTGGAAGGCCCCCTCGGCGTGGGAAAGACCTCCCTGGCAAAACTCCTGGCGGAAACCTTTAACGCAAAAACCGTTCTGGAAAGGGCGGATGAAAACCCTTTTCTAGAAAAATTCTACCAGGACCGGAACAAGTACGCCTTTCAGACTCAGATCTTCTTCCTCCTCACCCGGTATCAGCAGCAACAGGAAATCCTCCAGGCGGACCTCTTCCGCCAGAACATCATCTGCGACTACCTTTTTG
>CAZSUQ010000118.1:0-10563 GCA_964609935.1 uncultured Thermodesulfobacteriota bacterium
CAGGTCTGCGAATCGCACAAGGGAGGACACAAGATGAAAACCATTCGCAGCGTTGCCTTCATCGTGGGAATCGTCTTCATGCTTGCTGCCTCGGCAGCGGCACAAACGCCCATCAGTTCCGGCGAAACACTTTCCGGTGTCATCGAACCGGACGGGGATGAGGATGTGTACACGTTCACGGGTTCGGCAGGGGACACCGTGATCGTGGAGGTGGCCAGGACCAGCGGTGAGTTTGAGCCTGGACTGGATCTGATCGACCCGAGCCAGAACGTAGAAACGTACGTCCACAGCCTTCTTTTCGGCACCCGGGTCGTGCTTGAAGATTACAAGCTTTTGATGTCCGGGACCTATTCCATTGTGGTAAGCGACAGCTTTTCGGATGGCTCGAACACGGGTGGATACAACATCACCCTCATGAAGATTCCAGGCTCGCTGAACAGCCCGGTGGATCCGGATGGGGGAGAGATCGCCTCAGGGGAAACGAAGACCGGGGGCCTTGGGGTCTATGGAGACCGGGACGGCTTCCAGATCGCGGGTGCGGCAGGAGACACGGTCATCCTGGAGCTGGCGAGGACGAGCGGTGAATTCGAACCCGGGTTGGATCTGTATGATCCGGACGGGAACCTGGAGACGTTCGTCCACAGCGTTTTTCTGGGCGCCCGGGTCGTGCTTGAAGACTACAAGCTCCTGATGTCAGGAACCTATACCGTGGTGGTAAACGACAGCTACACGGATGGCCCGGACACCGGTGGCTACAATCTCACCTTCATGAAGATCCCCGGTTCGCTCAGCAGTACGGCGGATGCCAACGGCGGGGCGATCGTGTCCGGGGAAACCAAGAGCGGGGCCCTGGGTGCCTACGGGGACCGGGATGGATTTGTGTTTGCCGGATGTGTGGATGAAGTGGTGAGCGTGGATGTGATGAAGATCCTCGGTGGTTTTGAGCCCGGGCTGGACCTGTATGATCCGGACGGGAACCTGGAGACGTTTGTCCACACAGCCCTTTTCGGTAACCGGGCACATCTCGAGGACTACAGCCTCCTGATGTCCGGGACCTACACGGTGATCATCCTCGACAGCTATACAGATGCACCGGACACAGGGAATTACACCATTTCTCTGGACAAGGTGCCTTCTCCGCCCAGTTGTTGCGACGAAGATGCAGACGGATACGACAGCTTCGCCTGCCCTGGTGGAGATGACTGCGACGACTCGGATCCGGACACCTATCCGGGTGCCCCCGAGGTCTGCGGGGATTACATAGACCGGGATTGTGATGGAACGGACGGCAGTCCCGAGGTGTGTGACAACGCCACCGATGATGACTGCGACGGGCTGGTGGACGGAGCGGATCCTGACTGCAGTCCGCCCTATCCGGCAACGGCAAACGCCGAGGCCTCCACCTTTGGACACGGCTCTTTCCTGGGATCAGGCGTTTTCAACATGCTCACACTTCTTATCATCCCTCTGGGAGCCGTCTTCCTGCTGAAGGTCATTCGCAGGAGGAAATAGGGTTTCACCGGAACCTTATGACTTCAAGGCCATGGATCCTGTGACCGGATCCGTGGCCTTTTGTTATGCGGCTAGAGTTATTGTGGTTAATCCCTGGCCTTTGCTTTCCACAGAGAGGTGGCCAGGACAAGGGAAAGCAACGAACCCCCGATCCAGAAGAGGATCACCTTGCTGAAGTCGTAGTGGCGAACACCCTCCACCATGGTCATCCCCTGTGCGATCAGGTGGCCACTGATGTGTTCCTGGATGGATGCCCCCAGATAGCTGAAGACGCCGATAAAGCCCATGACCGCGCCCGTTGCCCTCTTGGGAGCGATGTCCACGGCAAAGAGGCCTCCCAGGGCGGCCAGGATGCCGCTCAGGGTGAACCCGTAGAGCACAAAGGCAGCGGCCAGCAGGATGGTATGTTGGGCAGGGGTGAAGAAGATGAACAGGAGGGAGACGACCTCCAGCAGACCGAAGATGAGCGTTACCGGTGGGCGCCTGGCCCTGAAGAGGTTGTCCGAGATGAAGCCGTAGGCCACGCAGCCGGCCACGCCTGCCAACGTGTTGAGCCCCATGAGGCCCCCGGCCTCCACCAGGGAGTACCCCTTGGCCTCCTGCAGGTAGAGCACGCCCCAGCTGTTGATCGCGTAGCGTGTCACGTACATGCACGCGCTGGAAAGGCCGAGGATCCAGATGGACGGCATCCGGAAGATCTTACGCTGCAGCCTTCCGGTAGAAAGGTCGTGCTCGTCGATTTTTGGGAGAGGCTCCCCATGGTCGCTCTTCCAGTCCGCCACCGAGGGGAGGCCCAGGGTCTGTGGACGGTCTTCCACGGCGAAGTAGATGGCAATGGCCACCAGGATACAGAACAGTCCCGGAGCCGAGAATCCCGCCCTCCAGCCGAGGTAGCTCACCAGGATCGATGTCCCTGCAAAGGTGATCCCCTCGCCTATGGAGTGGGCCGTGCTCCACATGCCGTAATACCTGCCCCTCTCATGGTTGCTGAACCAGTGCGAAAGCGCCACCACGCTGGCAGGTGCGCCGAAGCCCTGCACCCAGCCGTTGATCCCCCACAGGATGACCCAGACCCACAAGGCAGAGACGCTCCCCATGCACAGGTTGATCAGGGCCGAGAGGAGGAGCGCAAGGGACAGCCCCTTCCTCACGTTCGCGTGATCTGCCAGGAAGCCGTTGAACAGCTTGCCAACTGCGTATCCGTAGAAGATCGCCGAGCCGATGGTCCCCAGTTCCTGGGGCGTGAAGATCCCTTCGTCGATCAGGGGCTTCTTCACCAGGGAGAGGCCGAGCCGGCACGTGTAATAGAACCCGTATCCTAACGTGATCCCCATCATCACGGACAGGCGCTTTCGCCTGTACAGCCTGTTGATCGCGTCCCGGTCTTCGAGGGCAGGGGCGGCCGCACCGGTGGCAAAGAAGCTTTTCAATCCCATTGCAACCTTTCATCAAAACGTCATGGATTCATCACAGGCGTAAGTGGTCCTCAATCATATCTTCTCGTGCTCAGGAATCAAAAGCGTGCCAAGGGTTCAAATTTTCCATGTGCCTGTTTTCCATTTCATAAAGGTTTAAAACCTTTGCCTTTGAAGCGAAGGCTGCCGCAACTTGAGAATGCACCCGGTCCCATCTGTTCCGTCGACAGAAAAATATACAAATAAAAACGATATAACAGACAGTTATGGCGTATAATTAAAGTATAAGATTAACAAATTGCCATCAGGCTGTGTCGAATAACGGCACACGGTTTTCTTTTTTTTTCGGTCTGATTGGAATTCTTGATGTGGATTGAATTCAGGGGAGAAAAAAATGCCCGACGTTGAAACGTCGGGCACGTGAATAAAAAGTTGAGATTCTTTTCGGAACTCAGTCGTCGAAATCCCCTTCAGGGCCCTTGTCTGAATCAATGGTTTTTGCCCGCTCAATGATCTTGTCTTCGGTCCATTCCGCAGGGTCTTCGATCCTGTCGGCCTTGGGACCGAGGTCATAGGAGCCGGCCTTGAGGATCGCCTCAATGGCCAGATCCGCCGTGTCACCGCCGTTGAGGACGTTCGCCATCATGTTGTAAGCAAAGTCCTCCACGTCCTTGGCCATCCTTTCCCGGACCTCTTCGGGCTGGCCCATGAGCTTGTTCTCAAAGGGGAGGTTGAGCTTCTTGTAGTCGCCCTTCTTCAGGCCCTTGTCGTCGGCGTGGGCCACCATTTCTCCCCACATCCCTTCGGTTACGCCCTTGTCCTTCACCTTGCGGAACGTTCCGTCCTCGTTCAGGATGGCGTTTCCAAAGTCATTCACCTCCAGGCCCCAGGAGATCATCTGGAGTGCCGTGGCCACGTTTGCCTTGGTTGTGCACGTCTTGTTTGCAATGTCGCACAGGCGGTCCGAACTGTTGCCCGAGGTTCCGTGCTGCGCGCCGGATACCTTGTACGGTTTCAGGGCGTCGTGGACCTGTGCGGTGAGATCC
Source organism: uncultured Thermodesulfobacteriota bacterium (assembly GCA_964609935.1). Lineage (GTDB taxonomy): Bacteria > Desulfobacterota > DSWW01 > DSWW01 > DSWW01 > CAYTRL01. The sequence continues at coordinate 3,974 of CAZSUQ010000118.1, forward strand.
ACCTGAATTCCTGCGTCACTGGCCTCGATGCCGTGCGTGGTTCCGTTGTTCAGTGCGATCCACTCGGGGAAGATGCCGTGTGCGTTCAGGCCCTGGATGAGGAAGAGCGCTTCCTCCACGGTGGAAAGCCCTGCCTTGCCCTTGATCTCCCCCACTTCGGTTTCGAGTCCGGCCCACTTGGGAACACAGGCGTTCAGCGCAATGCTGGCCAGCAGGTTCTGGTCGTCGGGCATGTGCGAGGCATCGATGGCAATGGACGTCATCCCGGCCTCGAACAGGGAGGGGATCTCCATCTTTGCCTTTTCCAGGTCCTTTTCGTTTTTGATGCCGTAGTGATCCGCGTGAATGGCCACAGGGATGGTGATCCCCAGCTCGTTGCAGAAGGCGTCCACCATGCGCGCCATGTTCCAGTAGTTGACTGCGCAGTAAGCTCCTGCACCTCCCTCGGATTTGGCGATCTCAATGATCAGGGCGGTATTCGCCCGCTGGGCGGCCTTCAATGCCCCCCGGATCACGAATTGATTCCTGCCGTTTGCAGCCATTGCAATGGCATTGCCCTTTGCCAGCATGGCCCGGTCAATGACCTTACCGCTCACGATCAGGGCATTGGAATTCGGAAACAGCTTGGCCACGCTGGGCGGACGCCCCACCTTGAGAGCCTTTTCAAAGTCCGCATTGGCACCCGACGATTTCTTTCCCATGACGTGCCCTCCCTTTAAATATCGCTATAGAGATGGATGAATAAGATGAAACGCTTTTCCTGATTCAGGATGGGATTTGTTGCATCCCTTTTCATTTCTTCCTCATTCCCGCCCTCGTGTCAAGGGCATTATAGACGTTGCATTGGTCTGCTTCAAGAATCATAATGGCTCCTTGCCCGATTGCCCTTTACCTACCTTTTGACCCGGATGGTTATGCGGCTTGACCGCATGAGGAACGAGGTTCCGCACGAAGATCATGCGCCAAGACATCCTGTACAGCCTGGTGAACGGACCGGAGGGCGATCCGGCCGTTTATGCCGACTTCAAGTACGAACGAAGGGCCATGCTGTTCGATCTGGGCGATGTGAGTGCCCTGAGCGCCCGGAACCTGCTCAGGGCGAGCCACATCTTCATCTCCCATACGCACGTGGACCACTTCATCGGGTTTGACCACATGCTCCGGCTGCACCTGGGCAGGGGCAAGACGCTGACCCTGTTCGGGCCGCCGGGTTTTACGGCCAATGTGAGGGCCAAGCTCCAGGGATACAGCTGGAACCTGGTTCAGAACTATCCGCACGATTTCAGGCTCCAGGTGTTCGAGGCGGGCCATGGTTCTCTCAAGGCTGCAATATTCCGCTGCCGGACCTGCTTCACACCGGAGCCGACAACATCCCTGCCAGACCTTGAGGAGGCCCCGTTCATCCTGGACGAACCCGGGCTGCGCGTGCAGGCAACACTCCTTGAACACGACATCCCCTGCCTTGCCTTTACACTGGAGGAAAAGCAGCACATCAATGTAAACAAGGTCCGCCTGGAGGGCATGGGACTCCGGGTGGGCCCCTGGGTGTATCAACTCAAAGAGGCTGCACGCAGGGGTGAGCCGGATCACAGGAAGATCCGGGTCCTGACATCCGAAGGAGGTCCCCAGGACACCCGGGAGATACCGCTTGGAGAACTCCGTGACAACATTCTCCGTTTTTCGAGGGGGAGGAAGATGGCCTACGTCACCGATGCAGCCTTCAGTGCGGAAAACAGGGAGAAGATCGTGGAGCTGGCTGCCGGGGCGGACCTCTTCTTCTGCGAGGCCATTTTCTCGGATGAGGAAAGGGAGCGCGCAGAGGAACGAAAACATCTCACCGCAGGCCAGGCAGGGCTGCTTGCAAGGGAGGCAGGGGCACAGCGGCTCGTCCTGTTCCACTTCTCTCCCAAGTACCACGGCAACCTCGAACCCCTATACGAAGAGGCCGGCAGGGCATTCGGCAAGAAGGCGGAGTAGACCGATTCAGCCCGGAGTGGGAAAACGCTCATGATCAGGCTGCCTTGAAGCTGTTCAAGAAGCCAAATATAATGAAAATTTCATTGTTTTGACGAAGACACTTCACCTGAGGGTGCAGTAACGGTCACACTTTCAACCGACTGAACGAGGAGGAGTGAGGATGCGCATTCTGTCCGGAATACAGCCTTCCGGAACGTTTCACATCGGCAATTACTTTGCCATGATGAAGAAGATGATCGAGTACCAGGAACAGCACGAACTTTTTGCCTTCATCGCCAACCTTCATGCAATGACCGGCAATCCGGAGGGGTCCGTTCTTGCTTCGAACACCGTGGAGGCGGCCGTGGCCTTCCTCGCCCTGGGCCTGGACCCGGACAAGTCGGTCTTCTGGGTCCAGTCCGACCTCCCCGAGGTCACGGAACTCACCTGGATCCTGTCCAACCTAACGGGCATGGGGCTCCTGGAGCGCTGCCACTCGTACAAAGACAAGGTGGCTAAGGGGATCCAGGCCAACCATGGCCTGTTTGCCTACCCGGTCCTCATGACCGCGGACATCCTGCTCTTTCAGAGCGACAGGGTTCCGGTGGGAAAGGACCAGAAACAGCACCTGGAGGTGGCCCGGGACATTGCCGGGAGGTTCAATCTCACCTTTGGAGAAACCTTTGTGGTGCCTGAAGCGGAGATCGACGAGGATGTGGCCATCATCCCCGGGACCGACGGACAGAAGATGAGCAAGTCCTACGGGAACACCATCGAGATCTTCAGCGACAAGGACGCCCTTCGAAAACAGGTGATGGGGATCGTGACCGATTCCCTGCCGGTGGATGTCCCCAAGGACCCGGACAACTGCAACCTGTTTGCCATTGCCTCCCTGTTCCTTTCCAGGGAGGAAAAAGCGGACCTGGAAGAGCGATACAGGGCAGGGGGACTGAAGTACGTGAGCGTGAAAAAGGACCTGGTGGAAAGGGTCTGGGATTTCTTCTCGCCCTTTCGCTCCAGACGGGAGGAACTCCTCGGGGACAGGGGTCAGCTTGAAAGGATCCTGGCAACGGGCAGGGAAAAAGCCCGCGAGGTTGCCTTGCGGACCATGGATGACGTGCGGGCCAAAACGGGCCTCAAGTACCTGGGCGGGTCCACCTGAAGAAGGGAAGAGGCATGCCTCTTTTTGAGTATGATTGTGAAGCCTGCGGGAAACGGAGCACCCTGCTCGTTCTGAAGAGGGACGAGGCGTCCCGGCTGAACTGCAAGCACTGTGGAAGCGATCGGTTGACCCGCCTGCTGTCAAGGTTTGCCGTTCACAAGACCGAGGCATCCAGGCTCAGCGAACTGGACACCAGCAAGCAGCCTGACGAGACCTTTTACAGGGACAACCGGAACATCGGTCTCAGGGCCAAGAAAAGGATGAAGGAACTCGGCGTGGATCTTGGAGATGCCATCGACGAGAAGATCGAGAAAGCCCGAACCAGCACACTGGACACCTTGACCGAGGACTGATCCATGCCGAAAAAGAAGAAAAAACAACCGGCTGCCCGGGCGGAATCGTTTCCCCCGGGGAACCGCTTCCTCGAAATCGAGCGGGAGGAACTGGACCGAAGATGGCAGGACACGACGCGCGAGATGGCCCAGATCCTCAAGCACCTCCCTGATATCCGAGTCACCAAGCTGGAAGACCTGCCTCCCGGATTCGGTGCGGAGCAGAGGAAATGGCTCGGCCGGGTTCTGTTCGAGGCCCTTCTTCAGGGGGACAACAAGCCCGAACTCAAGCGTACCGTGGTCAGGCGAATGGCGGACCGGATCGGGAATCACCTCCTCTGGAACCGGCTTTCCACTGCACCGGGCATGCACGAGTTTTATGCCCTGTTCCCCTGGTGGGTCAGTCACATGCCCATGGTTGGCATCAACCAGTTGCGGGACATGGGGCTTGCCTATGTCCTGAACGGCGTGGTGCTGCCCATCCAGACCGTGTGGAGAGAGATGCTGGAGGCCGAGGCCGTGTTCCTGGGGCACTGTGTGTGCAGGAGCTCGGGGATTGCTGTCGACCTGCCCGAGGACCAGGCATTCCGAAACCTTCTCGACGAGGAGGAGAGCAAGCTCCTGGTGGGCCGGATCACCAGCCGTTATCAGGAGATCAAGCAAAGGGGAGGATTGGAGGGATGCGATCCCGCATACCAGGAGGTCTTTGAGGAGCTGAGGGACCTGAGGCGATGGCGCTCCGCCCGATACCGCCTCGAATGGCTTCTCAGAAGGACCTACCCGGACTGGGAATTCCTGCCCGTGCACGAGCGATACACCAAGGATTGGGCCCGGTCCATGTACCAGAACAGGAAAGCCCGGCTCCTGCCTAAGGAACTCGCCCTGGAACTGGCCACCGTCCTCTATTTCTCACACGGGACCATCTTCACCACCATGCGCCTCTTTGACACGCCCTACACGATCTGCTCCTGTCCCACACCGGAACGGGGCGGTGGTTGCGTGCTGACCAACTGGTACTACCATGGCCAGTCGAATGCCTCCCTTCTCCCCAACGAGGAGATCCCGGGCCGTCTCCAGGATGAGCGTGGATTCGTTCAGCCCTGCCGTGTCTTCGAGGGACGCTCACAGAGGGCCTGTATCGGTTGCGGGTGCATGCACGGCGCTCCGGACCCGAGAGACCTGAACATGTTTCTGAAAGAGGCGGACAGGCTCCTTGATGTTCACGGGGTAAAGCGCGAAGGCCCGGGCGGCGACGGCTGAGCAGGAAAAGGGGCAAGCTCGGGCCTGAAGCTTTTCCCTGAGTGCGGCGTACGCATGGATTCTTCGGATCGTTTTTCAATGTTCTTGCCCGGAGGTGAATCCGCACGATCCGGTGTTTGCTGTGCGGCGGGTGTCTGAACCCCTTCTTCGTATTCCTTCAGGGACGGCGAAGAGCCTTCACCCTCAGCGTTGTCCATCCTGAGCCGATAGACGCATCTTTCCCAGGCCTCCTTCTGCCGTCGATACGCATCCAAGTCCCACTCGGTGACCGTCTCCTTCACGTCCCAGGGGTTCACCGGGGCCTCCCCGCACGCCTCCACCTCAGGGGACTGTTCCCGGGTCTCCACGAGCTTGACCTGTTCAAGAAAGACGGACACGGATTGATTGAAGCGGAAGAGAAAGACAGCCATGGCTGCCATCACGAGAATCAACAGAATCAGGAGAAACGTGCGCATCGGTGACTCCTTGCTGGTTCCTTTCAGGCGCGGACGGGAAGTGGACCCGCATGGCTGGTTTCAGCGCTGGGTTATGAGACAGTCGTTCTATTATTACCATCTTTTTTTGCGTTGACGCAAACAGAACAATTCTGATAGGAGGTAGCGTGTACGGTTGAGCATACGATATAAACGATTCTCAGGGAAAAAGGAGAAGAGAGCATGCGCGAAGTCGTTGTCGTTGACGGGATTCGCTCCCCAATCGGGAAGGCAGGCTGGGGAGGAAAGAAGCAGGGGGCGCTCACAGAGATGTCCGCCCAGGATCTCCTCGCACACATGCTGCGTTCCCTGGTGGATCGCGTGAAGGAACGGGCGCCCGGATTCAAGGAGGAAATGGTGGAGGAGGTGCTGGTGGGATGCCTGTCGCAGATCGGTGAGCAGGGAGGAAATATCGCGCGCGTGGCCTCCCTCATCGCCGGGCTCCCGCAGGAGGTTTCAGGAACCACGGTGAACCGGTATTGCAATGCGGGCCTCTCGGCCGTCAACTGGGCCGCACAGACCATCATGACCAATGGCGGGGATGTGATGATCGCCTCGGGTGTGGAGATGATGTCTCACTACGGTATGACCGATGATATCTCCGTGGCCATGCAGGCCGGAAAGAAGGTGATTCTGTCGGATCGCATGGCCGAAACCGGCATGATGATCCCCCAGGGGGTCTCTGCTGAAAAAGTGGCGGAAGCATACGGCCTGACAAGGGAGGAGATGGATGGGTTCGGTATCTGGAGCCATCAGAAGGCGATCCAGGCCGAGCGGGAAGGGAGGTTCGATCACCGAAGGGTGCCGGTCAAGGCAAAGGACGCAGAAGGAAACGAGGTCCTGGTCACCCGGGACGAGACGCCCCGTGAGGCCTGCCTGGATGACCCGGAGGGCTCCCTGGCAAAGATATCAACGCTGGCCCCGCGCTTCAAGGACGACGGGATGGTCACGGCAGGCAATTCCTCACAGATCGTCGACGGTGCGGCTGCGGTCATGCTCATGGAGAAGGGTAGGGCAAAGGAACTGGGCCTGAAGCCCCTGGCCACCATCCGCTCCGTGGGGAACGCGGGAGGAGATCCCCAACTGATGCTTCTTGCGCCCATCCCTGCAGCGGAAAAGGCCCTTCAACGGGCAGGGAGAAGCATCAAGGACATGGACGTGATCGAGCCCAACGAGGCCTTTGCATCCCCATGCCTGGCCTTTGCCAAGCACTTCGGATATGCGAACGACGATCCGCGCGTCAACCCGAGCGGGGGCGCCATCGCCCTTGGGCATCCCATCGGGGCGTCGGGGGTGATCTACTTCTCTGAGATGTGCCATGAGCTGAACGTGCGGAACGGGCGCTGGGGATTGCAGCTGGTGGGCGGAGGCGGGGGGATCGGCATCGCCACCGTGGTGGAGCGCGAG
>CAZSUQ010000119.1:0-10515 GCA_964609935.1 uncultured Thermodesulfobacteriota bacterium
CTTTCAAAGGCTCAACGTTAGCCCGATTCCCTCGCATGGGAATCGAGGCTAGTGTATCAGTGTCTCCGAACCTTCACCGAACAGTGCATCGAGAAAAAGGTTTGGGTTGAAGGCCCGCAGGTCCTGAACCTGCTCCCCGATCCCGATGAATCTCACGGGAAGTTGAAGTTCGTGAACGATCCCCACGATGATTCCACCTTTTGCCGTGCCGTCGAGCTTGGTCAAAATGATCCCCGTAACGCCCAACGCCTCATGAAAGATCCTTGCCTGATGAATGGCATTTTGACCTGTAGTGGCATCCAGAACAAGAAAGATTTCATGAGGGGTGCCCTCCAATTCCCGCCCCATGATCTTCTTCACCTTCTTCAGTTCCTCCATGAGATTGGCTTTCGTGTGCAACCGGCCCGCCGTATCCACCAGGACAATGTCCGTATCTCTGGAGGCCGCCGCATGCATGGCATCGTAAACCACAGCGGATGGGTCCGCTCCGGGTTTGTGCTTGACAAAATCCGCCCCTACGCGCTCGCTCCAGACATGCAACTGCTCAATGGCTGCCGGCCGGAAGGTATCCGCTGCCACCAACATCACCTTTTGCTCCCCTCCGCCCAGCCGAGCAGCCAGCTTTCCAACGGTTGTGGTCTTGCCCACGCCGTTGACCCCCACCACCATGATGACAAACGGTTTTCGATCATGCGGTTCGAGCGGACTCGACTCAATGGAGATAAGCGAACAGATTTTTTCCTTGAGCATCTCTTTCAACCCTTCCGGGGTCATGGCATCTTTGTTGATCTCTTTCTGGAGATCCCCAAGGAGTTGGTAACTTGTCTTGACACCCAGGTCAGCGGTCACCAGGACCTCCTCCAGTTCCTCAAACACGTCGGCATCCAAGGAACGTCTGTTCGAGAGAACCTGATCGATTCGTCTGATCAGTTGATCGTGTGTCTTGCCGAGCCGCCCCTTCAGCCTTTGAAAAAAGCTTGCCTCGGTCTCTTCTTCAATGGGCGGAACAACCGGTTCCTCAAGCACGACATGGGGTTCTGTTGCTTCCTCTTCAAGCGATTGTAAATGTCCAGGTTCGCTTTCCTCCAGATCCCCCATGGTCGGTGCAGGGATTACCGAAATCTCCTCCTGCTCCGGACTTCCCGCGAATCCTTCTCCAGACCCATCCGGTCCCGTCTCCTCTTCTCCGGTCAAAGGCGTGGGGAGGGCTGTCTCTTCGGCTTGCTGTCCGGAAACAATCCTTCGACTCTCGTTCTCGAGTTGCCTCAGCCTTTTTTTCAGAACAACGGTTCGAATTCCCAAATAGCATATCAAGAGGAGCATACTTCCCATGCTCAGAAACAGCCATTCCGCATGAGGAGGCACCTGTAGATCGAGAAAAATCTCCACCTGTTCTCTCAGCGTCTGCAAAAAAAGGAAAAACGCCTCCATGAATCGGACCCTCCTTGTCCGTGCTGAGATGGTTGCCGCTAATCAAATGGGGGTGAGGGGAAAGAAGAGAAGAGTGGAACAAGAAAGACAAGTCCGGCTTATCTCTTTCTTGCAGTCTCGTCACAAGCGTATGCATCCAAGACTGCTTCTATCACCAACCGATAACGTTTCTGGCGCTTTACTGCATTGTAACCGAAACCACTTGTGAAACGCCAGGGGCTTCCATGGTGATTCCGTACAGTGTGTCGGCAACCTCCATGGTCTGCTTGTTGTGGGTGATTAAAATGAACTGGGCGTCCTTTGAGATGTCCCTGATAATCTCATTGAATCGTACGACATTGATATCATCCAGGGCTGCATCCACCTCATCCAGTACGCAAAAGGGGCTGGGCTTGAAGCGGTAGATGGCCAGGACCAGGGCAAGGGCCGCCAAGGTTTTTTCGCCACCTGAAAAAAGATTGATGTTTTGGAGCTTCTTCCCCGGGGGCTGTGCGGCGATGTTCACACCCGCCTCCAGCGGGTCCTTATCTCCAACCAGTTCCAGAAATGCCCTTCCACCGTTGAAGAGAACGGGGAACGTCTGTTGGAACTTCTTGTTGATCCCGTCAAACGCCTCCATGAATCGGGACTTGGTCACCCGACGGATACGGTGTATCAACCGCTGCAGGGACTCCACCGAATTCTTCAGGTCCTCGTACTGGTCCTGATAGAATTGATGCCGCTCTTGCAACTCCTCGAATTCTTCGATGGCCGCCGGATTGATCTCCCCCATTTTTTCAATCGATGCAAACAGCTTTTCCAGCTTCTCGCGCGCCTCCTCCTCATCCCCTTCGAATTCTTCCAGGTCTTCTTCCGATGCAATATCAATGCGATGTTTCTGCCAGATTTGGTTTTGAAGGTTCTCCTTCTTCAGCCCGATCTCCACCATCTTTAACTGGGTTGCATCTTGAGATTGACGCTTCTGTTCCAGTTGCTTCTGCAAATCCTTTGCCCGTTCCTCTTTTTCTCCGAGACATGCAGTCTGGCGGTCAATGGTTTGGGTCCTTTTGGCAAGTTGTTCCTCGAGCTCTCCACGAAGCTCCCCAAGCCGTCGGATCTCTTCCTCGTTGGTCTCGATCTCACTTTTCGTTTCGGTCAGCTTCGTCTGGGAAGCCTGGCACTCTTCCTCTTTTCCCAACAAAAAGGCCTGAATTTCCCGGATCTGTTGTTCCGTCTGCGTTAGGCGCGACTCAAGGCTCGAACGGTTTTCTCGAATGATTTGAATCTCGACTTCTCGTTCTCCCAAATCCTCGCGACTCAATTCACGCTCCACGGTTAATGCTTTCAGATCTTGGTTCCACGTGGAGAGCATCCCCTCTTTTTCTGACTGCTGATCGGCCAATGCTTGCTCCTGGCCGGAAAAGTGCTCTGCCTTCTCCTTCCACTCAAGAGATTCCTTCTGGAAAATAGCGCTCTCCGCCTCCAGGATCTTCAGTCGTTGTTGGTTTCTCTGATGATGCTCTTCCACCTGCTGAACATCTTTCTCTGCCTTGAGGATTTCAATGTCGAACTCGTAGATCCTCTGTTGCAACCTTTCAAGGTCCGCTTCGTTGAACCGGATCTTCCGAAGGTGCTGCTCGTTTTCCTCCCGCTTGCGACGAACGTCCTCATCCAGGTGATCCACCGCTTCTTGTAGTTCCCTGATCTCTCTTTTTGATTTGAGGATCGTGCCGCCGGATCCGTTGGCCCTCCCGCCGGAAATGATCCCATGCGGATCGATCAAATCCCCCTCTTGCGTCACGATCCGGTTGTAGCTTCCATTCTTTTTCCAGAGGTTGATGCCGTCCTGAAGGTCAGGGACCAACACCACGTCACCCAGAAGATGTTCCGTGATTTCCTCGTACCCTTCCCTTGTCTTGATCACATCCATTAGAGAAACGGCCGGTGTTTCCACGGCTTGGTCAGCCTGTCTCTTCCCCCGCAGATGAAGAGGGATGAAACTCCCCCTTCCAAGTGTCTGAGTCTTCAGGTATTCAACGGCTTGAAGCCCTGCCTGTTGTTCTTCCACCACCACACACTGAAGGCGATCCCCCAGGGCTGATTCCAGAGCCATTTCATACTCGGGAGCCGTCTCGATAAAGTCCGCGATCATCCCCCGGATGCCATCAAGACGGTCCTCCTGCCGATCCCGGCCCTGCATAACGGCTTTTACACCCTCCTGATAACCTTCGTAGTTTTCTTGAATCTGCTGGAGGGAATACAGACGAGAACTCTTACTTTTCAATGCGTCCAACAGGCCCTCCAATTCCTTGGAAAGCCGATCAAAATCTTCCTGCAACTCCTTCTGGTGGGCTTCCAGGGCCGTCTTCTCCGAACCAAGAAGGGCCCGCTCCTTTCGTCCCTTCTCAACGGCGTTTTCCAGTGCCTCCTTCTTCTGGTCAAGTCCTGCATTTTCTTCTTTCAACTGATTGATTTCCAGGACGTTTTTTGCCTCTCGCTGTACCAGGTCCTTTTCCTTGTCCTGCAGTGTGATCTGCTTGTTGTGGTATTCCGCTTTCTGGGTCATACAGGCAAACAAGGCCTCCTTCCCCTTCTCCACCTGCTCCTTCAGTTCGGTCTCCCTGGAGACGATATGTTCGTGTTTCGCCCTCGACTCCTTTACAATTTCACCCACCCAAGACTCCCGCTTGGACAATTCCAGGATCTTTTCCCCCAGCCCCTCCCTTTCCTCCTCGGCCTGCTGAAGCTGGCCCCGGGTCAACACGACTTGCTTCTGGTTCTCCTCGATCTTGTCCTTCAGGTCCTGAAACGACTGATTCAGGTAGAGTTGCCGGTTCTCAATCTGGTTCAATTCCTGGATATGCTCCCAGAGTTTCTGCTGCTTCTGCTCCGCCTCCTTGTTCAGCTGGACCAAATCGGTCTTGATCGCTTCAATGTCCGCCTCTTCCTTCCGCAGTTCCGCCAAAAGGCGCGTATTTTCCTTTTCATTCTCCTCCTGACGGGTCTTTTCCAAGGCCTCCTGTCCGACAAAGACCCGATAATCCCGTAAAGCCAGAGAGGACTCCAGCGTGCGAACCTCATCCTTGATCCGCTGGTACCTACGAGCCTTTTGCGCCTGCCTCTTCAAGGAGTTCATCTGCCTTTTTATTTCAAAAAGGATCGCTTCGATGTGGCGGATGTTCTCCTTGGTGGCCTCCATCTTTCTTGCTGCGGATTCCTTTCTGGCCTTGTATTTCTGAATGCCCGCCGCGCCCTCGATAAAGAATCTCAGCTTGTCGGGGCCTGCGTTGATGATCTCGGATATGTAGCCCTGTTCAATAATGGAATAGGCCCGGGTGCTTGTACCCGTATCCATAAAAAGATCCACGATGTCCTTGAGGCGGACCGGCGCTTTGTTGATACGATATTCGCTCTCCCCTGTTCGAAAAAGCACCCTCTCAACACTCAACTCCTCAAGATGTGAGTAGGGGTTGGGAAATGTTTGATCCGTTTTGACGAGTTGAAGGGAAACCCGTGCCATCCCTGCCGGAGAAAAGTGCTCGGTTCCGTTGAAAAGGATCTCCTCCATCTTCCTCCCACGCAACCGCTTGGGGCTCTGCTCGCCGAGGACCCAACATACAGCATCTACGATGTTGCTCTTCCCGCATCCGTTGGGGCCGACAATGGCCGTCATTCCGCCCTGGAAAAAGATCTCTTTTTCCTGGATAAAGGATTTGAAGCCCTGAAGCTTGATACTCTTGATACGCATCGAAGGCGTCCCTCCTTATGAGACAAAATTTTTCAATTACTATATTCATTTTGCGCCAGATTGTAAAGAAAAAAATACAACTTGGAGTGTATCTCTACTGCCCAGGCACAAAATATAGTATCGGCTGTGATCCAGGGGCTCGGAAACCGCCTGCGAAACGCCCAAACACGACCGATTCATGAAAAAAGGAAGAAACGACAGACATTCTATTTTCATTCAAAGCAAGTTATCACAAGTTTCTAAGGTCGGGGTTTAAGAAAAGGGTAAAAAAAGAAAAAGAAGGGGGAAGAAGCCTCCTCCCCCCTTCTTTGAAAGACAAGATACGGCCTGTTTTCCAGCCGATTCTGCCGCTTCGACAAGGCAGTTCGTCGAGCCTTATATTCTCTACTTCTTCTTGGTCCTTTCCTCAATCATGGCCTGAGCAGCGGCAAGCCTTGCAATGGGTACACGATAGGGGGAGCAGCTCACGTAATTCAGACCCACATGATGGAAAAAGTGGACGGATTTCGGATCGCCTCCATGTTCCCCACAAATCCCTACCTTCAGGTTCGGCCGGGTGGATCGTCCCTTTCGCACACCCATCTCCACCAGGACCCCTACCCCGTTCCCGTCAAGGGACTGGAACGGATCTTCGGGCAGGATCTTTTTGTCAAGGTAATCCGGGAGAAAGGACCCGATGTCATCCCTGGAAAACCCGAACGCCGTCTGTGTCAGATCATTGGTGCCAAAGGAAAAGAACTCCGCTTCCTCGGCAATCTTGTCCGCCACGATACAGGCACGTGGGAGCTCGATCATGGTACCGATCAAATACGGAAATTTCACGCCCGTGGCTTTACGTACTTCCTTGGCGACCCTCTGGACAATGGCCTTCTGATTCCGCAATTCCTCCTGGGTGCCCACAAGGGGAATCATCACCTCGGGAAGCACCTTCTTCTTCTTTTTGGTAAGCACAGCCGCTGCCTGGAAAATCGCTCGAGCCTGCATCTCTGAAATCTCGGGATAGGTGATGCCGAGCCTGCAACCCCTGTGACCCAGCATGGGGTTGAGCTCGTGCAGTTGATCGATCCGTGCCTGAAGTTTGGCCTCTTTCACTCGGAGCTGCCCGGCCAATTCCTTGACCTGTTTCTTGTTGAGAGTGACGAACTCGTGCAGCGGAGGATCCAGAAGCCGGATCGTGACGGGAAGGCCCTCCATGGCCTTCAGGATCTCCTCGAAATCCTTCTGCTGAAACTTGAGCAGCTTCATCACGGCTTTTCGCCTCTTCTCCTCCTTTTCCGCCACGATCATCTCCCGCATGGCCTTGATACGCTTTGGATCGAAAAACATGTGTTCGGTCCTGCACAGGCCGATTCCCTGCGCACCGAATTTCCGGGCAATGGCCGCGTCTGCGGAACTTTCCGCATTGGTCCGGACACGAAGGCGCCTTTCCTTGTCCGCCCATTTCATCAGCTCCCGGTAGTGAAGATTCTTTACCGGATCTGCGGGCAGGAGCGAGAGGGTGCCTTCATAGACCACACCTCTGCTCCCATTGAGCGTGATCCAGTCGCCTTCCTTCAGGACCTTTCCATTGACTTCAACCTTCCTCTCTTTCTCCTTGATGACCAAGGCCCCGCATCCCACGATACAACATTTGCCCCATCCCCGAGCCACGAGGGCCGCATGGCTCGTCATGCCGCCCTTTGCCGTGAGGATGGCCTCAGCGGCATGCATCCCGTGAACGTCCTCCGGAGAGGTTTCGTTTCGTACAAGAACGACCTTTTTCCCCTTCTTGCCCCATTCCTCTGCACGGTCCGCGGTCAGGACGATCTGTCCGGCACCTCCACCGGGGCCTGCAGGTAGTCCGCTGGCGAGAAAGGTTGCCTTCTTCTCCGCTGCCGGATCGATCATGGGGTGAAGGAGTTCGTCGAGATTCTCGGGCTTCACCCTCATGATGGCCGTTCTTCGGTCGATGAGCCTGGAGTTGCACATCTCCACAGCCATCCGGATGGCTGCCACGCCGGTCCGTTTTCCTGTGCGCGTCTGCAGCATGTAGAGTATTTTGTCCTGGATCGTGAACTCGATATCCTGCATATCCTTGTAATGCTTCTCCAGCTTGTTTCGAATCTGGAAGAGCTGCTGATAGAGCTTGGGCATGGCCTCCTCAAGGGATTTCAGGCGTTTCTGCTCTCCTGATTTCGTTGCCTTGTTGAGGGGCTGCGGGGTTCGGAGACCGGCCACCACATCCTCGCCCTGCGCATTGGGAAACCACTCCCCGTAGAAGTGGTTGTCCCCTGTGCCGGGGTTCCTGGTGAACGCTACGCCCGTGGCCGAATCGTCTCCCGTGTTTCCAAACACCATGATCTGCACGTTTACGGCCGTTCCCCATTCTTCCGGGATCCCCTCGATACGCCGGTAGGCAATCGCGCGCTTTCCGTTCCAGGACTGGAAAACAGCGCCGATCCCCCCCCAGAGCTGCTTTTCCGGATCATCGGGAAAGGATTTCTTCAAGACGGACTTGACCTTCTTCTTGAAGATCTCCACCAGTTTCTTCAGGTCCTCGGCCGTCAGGTCCGTATCGTTCTCCACCCCCCTGGCCGCCTTCATCTTGTTCATTTCCTCTTCGAGAACCATCCGGATCCCTTCACCTTCCCTTGGCTCGACCCCGGCGGCTTTCTCCATCACCACGTCCGAATACATCATGATGAGCCTGCGGTAGGCATCGTAAACAAACCGTTCGTTGCCGGTCTTGGCAATCAGGCCCGGGATGGTCTTGGTGGTCAGCCCGACGTTCAACACCGTCTCCATCATGCCGGGCATGGACTGGCGCGCCCCGGAGCGAACCGAGACCAGGAGCGGGTCCTCGGGATCTCCGAAGCGGATTCCCATGAGCTTCTCCACCCTTTTCATGGCCCTGTCCACCTGCTCTTTGAGCCCGGCAGGATACCTTTTTCTGTTTTTGTAATACTCCGTACAGACATCCGTCGTCAGCGTAAAACCCGGTGGCACAGGGATCCCCAGACTCGTCATCTCCGCAAGGTTTGCACCCTTGCCGCCGAGTAGATTCTTTTGCCCTGCATGCCCGTCCGCCTTGCCTGCCCCGAAGAAGTAGACATACTTTTTCTTTGCTGCCATGGTTCCTCCTTCCTAAAGTACGATCTTGGAAAAGTCCGCGAATCCTTGAAACAACCCAGAGACTTCATACAACAAACCGATTCTGTTTTCTCGCACCTTCTCGTCATCCACAAGGACCATTACCTGGTCAAAGAGTTGGTCGATGGGATTCTTCAGCGTGACCAGTTCCTGAAGGACCGCCTGATACTCCTTGAGCTGCATCTGCTTCAGGATCTTGTCCTTTACCTGCTCGAATGCTTTGTACAGGGTCTTCTCCGCTTCTTCCTGAAGAGCGTCCGGCCTTAGAGAACACGCATTGCCCTGGAAACCGAGTTCCCTTTCCGTCTGCTGCAGGATGTTCATGGCACGCTTGCAGCCGATCATGAGCTTTTCGAAATCCGGGTCCGACACCCGCATTTTGTGAAGAACATCGATCCGTTCGTACAGGTCCGTCATGTTCTCGAACCGCCGGGAAAAAACCGCATCTATGGTATCATGCGGGAAGCCTTTTGCAAGCAGCATCGGCCTGTACCGCTGGCGGAAGAACTCCAGAACGTCCTCGAGAACCTCGGCCCGGTCGCGTCGAATCTCCCCTTCCAGGATCTCCGCGCTCCTGTTCACGAACCAGGGAAGAGAGACCTGCACGCCCGTCTCCAATAAGGTGCGCAAGATGCCGATCGTTCTTCTTCGCAGGCCAAAAGGATCTTGATTCCCGCTCACACGAGCCCCCACACCGAAGAATCCCACCACCGTGTCCATCTTGTCCGCCATGCTCAAGAGCGCGCCGCTCAAGGATGCAGGCAGATCCCCTTCGGCGGAAACGGGCAGGTAGTGCTCCCGGATGGCCTGGGCCACCTCGGGGCTTTCTCCAGAGTGGGCCGCGTAGATTCCTCCCATGGTCCCCTGAAGTTCAGGGAATTCACCGACCATCTGCGTAACCAGGTCCGCCTTGCAGAGAAGGGAAGCACGATCCAAAGCGGGCAGGTGTTCCGGGCAGACCTCCTCTCCCAGGACCTGGACCAAACGCCTGACTCTCTGGACTTTGTCATAAGAGGTCCCCAACTTCCTGTGAAAGATGATCTGCTTCAGTCCATCGAGGTTCTCCTCCAGCGGCACCTTCGTGTCTTCCTCGAAAAAGAACCGGGCATCCTCGAGGCGGGCCTTCAAGACCCGCTCCATCCCCTTTTGGACACGCCCTTTGTCCGAGACCTCAATGTTTGCCACGGCGACAAAGTACGGGAGGAGCCCTCCTCCCTCTGCCTGCCTGACGGGAAGGTATTTCTGGTGGCCCTTCATGGTTGCAACGAGGACTTCCCGGGGAAGGGAGAGAAAGCGCTCTTCAAAGCCCCCCCTGAGGGCAACGGGATACTCAACCAGGAAAACAAGGGTATCAACAAAATCCTCATCTTCTGCAACGTGGCCGCCCACCTCATCGGCCAGGGCCCGCGCCTCATGGAGGATCCGGAGGTGCCTCTCCTGTGCGTCGAGGATGACGCCGTTCTCAGCCAGTACCGCCAAATACGCTTCCGTGTTTTTTACGGGAATCGCCTCCCCTTTCCCAATGAACCTGTGCCCAAAGGTCAGGTTGGAGCTCGTTACGTCGCCGACCTGGAAGGCCAGCGTTTGGTCTCCGTAAAGTGCGACGATCCAGTGGATGGGTCGGGCGAAACGGATGTCCAAATCCCCCCATCTCATGGATTTGGGAAAAGGGATCGAAAGGATCCATTCCGTCAGCACGGGCGGAAGAAGGTCCCGAACCTTCTTCCCCTGCTCGATATGCTTCAAGCAGACGTATTCGCCCTTCTCCTTTTGAACAAAGGAGGTATCCTCCGGAGCGGCTCCGTACCTCGAACAGAACTTTTCCAGGGCCTTGGTGGGATTTCCCTCTCCATCGAAGGCAACCGAGCGCGGTGGGCCGGTAACCTCCTGAACCAGGTCTCCCTGTACGTCCGCCAGACCCGACACAAAAAGCGTCAGCCGTCTGGGCGTTCCCAGGGTCTTCACGTTTTCATAGGTCAGGCGATTCTCCTGGAAAAACGCCTGCGCCATCCTTCGGAGGTCCTCAAGCGCCTGGGGGATGAAGGAGGCAGGGATCTCCTCGGTTCCGATCTCCAGTAAAAAATCGCTCTCCATCACGCGTCCATTCCGAGATAACATTTCGCACTCCCCTGTGCCAGGGCCCTGACCCGCTGAATGTAATGGGTCCTTTCATCCACACCGATGGCTCCCCTGGCATCCAGGAGATTGAAGGTATGCGAACACTTGAG
>CAZSUQ010000120.1:0-10197 GCA_964609935.1 uncultured Thermodesulfobacteriota bacterium
TCTGCATGGTGATCCGCGCCGTGTTGTTGAGCGGCTGCTGGGCCACGAGCACGTTTCCGCTGGTGTGCACGTGAACGCGTGCGTGCATGCACTGGGGCCGTGTGCACCCGGCATCCCGCGTGACCTTTGCCCACATCTTGCGCAAGGCCCTCAGCTTGGCCACCTCTTCGAAGAAGTTCATCTGCACGCCCACCTGGAAGCCCAGCCGTCCCACGAAGCGATCGGGCTCCAGGCCCGCTGCCTTTCCCGCATCGATCACGGACTTCCCCCACCCGACCCCGAAGGCGAGCTCCTGCACGGGCGTTGCCCCGGCCTCGGAGATCCCGTAGAGGAAGATGTTCGTGGTGTTCCAGGGCGGTATGTTCGCGGTGCAGTACCTGATGAGGTCGGTCATCAGGGCATAGCCCAGCTTCGGCTCCCAGCTCGGGATGTCCTGCACCGCGGTGCGGGGATACCAGTTCATGGAATTCCCCCTGAGGGCGTCCGGGGATTTCCCACGCCGTTCCGCCGCGGCCACGATGTGTGCCAGGCCCGGGAGGCAGTTGTCACCTGTAATGAGGGAAAAGTTCGTGGTCTCCAGCTCCCAGTCCCGGATGAGCTCGTCGTAGTCCTCGGGCGTGGAGAGATGAACACCGCACTGGCCCACGTTCCCTTCAGCCTCGGGGTGGTCCGCATCGATCCCGTACATGGTGGGGATGTCGTAGACCACGTTGAAGACCTTGTGCCCGAAATACCCCTCCATGCCCTGCTCCACCAGGGTCTCCATCTTCTCCCGGGTTTCCTCGCAGGTCCCGAACCCGAAGACCATCTGCTGCATCCACGGGGTCAGGGCATAACCGTCCGGGTAGAGTCCCCGTGTGAAGGGATAGACCCCGGGCATGGTCTCCAGGTCGAGCCCTTCAACATCCTCCCGGGTGTAGACGGTCTTTACCGGAATCCCGGACAGGTTCGGCCTGGGTTTGATCTTGTCCGCATACTTTGCCCGGACCTTCTCCCAGACCTCTTTGACCTTCTTGAACCTCTCCCCCTTTTCGCTGCTGGCCATCACCTCACCTCATATATAGATTTTACTTGTTTATAGTCAGACCAACACTTGATAGCACCCTGTTCCGCGCGTTGTCAAGGGAATTCCACGTGCCTCTCAAAACAGGTTCGAAACCTAAACCTATTCTATGTCAGTTTGTCTGACCTAAATACAAATTGAAGCCCTTTTCGCCTTTTTTATCATTTTGTAACTGATATATTCAATAGTAATATCAGTTAGTTAGTGATCGCGCCGCCTTTACCCGTGAAAAAATATTGTTGCATTCTTCCCGCTTTTCCATCAGAATCTTCCTGATTGAATCCGGAAACACTGAATATTTTCTCCCTGGCATGGAGGATCCGAATGGCCAAGCTTGTTCCGGTTGAAAAGAACGTGAAGATCTCCCAGAAGATCGTGGAACAGATCAAGAGCATCATCTACGACGGCGGCCTGCAGCCCGGGGACCGGCTCCCCACGGAAAAGGATCTGGCCGAGCAACTCCAGGTGAGCCGTCCAACCCTCAGGGAGGCCCTGACCGTTCTCGAGGTGATCGGCCTCATCGAGGTCCGCCCCAGAGAAGGGAGCATTGTCAAGTCCGTGCTGCCGCAAAGCATCCAGGAGCCGATCCAGGACATGATGGAGGTGGATCCGCTCAAGGTGCTCGAGCTGTTCGAGGTTCGAAAGAAGATCGACTCGGAAGGCACGGCCATGGCCGCCGAGCGGGCCAGTGACGATGAGCTTGAGAAGATCATGGATTATGCGAACAGCATGGAAAAGAAGATCAAGGAGGGGCACAAGTCCATCCTGGAACTGGAGCCCGGCAAGCTCTATCAGAAGACCTTCTTTGCCATTGCCGATGCCACCCACAACTCCATCTTCGCCCACTTCATGAAGTCCGTCTGGACGCTTCTGGACGGGGCCATCCCCTACAGTCGACGCAAACTTCTCGACGTCCCCAACATCTCGGACAAGCTCCTTCGACAGTATCGACAGATCGTCAAGGCCATTCACGAAAGAAACGTGAATCAGGCGCGAAAGGCGGTGGTCAGGCACCTCGACTTCGTGGGGGAACAACTCAGGGAGGCCATCGAAGAACCATCAAAAGCCGCACCCGGCAAAAAAGTTTCCTAGCCCGCACCCAGCATGAAGCCTTTACCTGCGAGCGGCATTCGCATGGAACATTCGGTTCGTTACCTCGGATTCAGGCTGTAGATCTTCCACATCCTAACAGGCAGAGGGGGGATTCCATGGAGATCAGGAACGTCTGTGTTTACGGGGCGGGATTGATGGGCCACGGCATTGCACAGGTGGTGGCCGCCTCCGGATTCAATGTGTTTTTGAGGGACAGGGAGCAGAGATTCCTTGAGAAGGCCATGAGCGGCATCCAGGCCAGCCTCGGGAAACTGGTGAGCAAGAACAGGATCGAAGAGACCGAGGCAAAAGCGATCCTGGAGAGGATCACGCCCACCCTGAACGATGAGGAGGCCCTGCAGGGTGCCGACTTCGTCATCGAGGCCGTTTTCGAGGACATCGAGATCAAACGGGAGGCCTTCGCCCTCATGGACCGTCTCTGCCCGCCACATGCAGTCCTGGCCTCCAACACCTCCCAGTTCAGCATCACGGCCCTGAGCGCATCCACACAACGGGCGGACAAGGTCATCGGTATGCACTGGTTTCTGCCTCCCGTGATCATGCGGCTCATCGAGATCGTGCAAGGGGAAGACACGTCCGATAAGACCGTGGCCCTGGTCCGGGAGCTTGCAGGAAAACTCGGCAAGGAGACCATCGTGTGCAGGGACCGGCAGGGGTTCGTCACCACGCGCGCGCTCGTGGCCCTGGCCGTGGAATGTTTCCGGATGCTCGAGGAGGGTGTGGCCAGCAAGGAGGACATCGACAAGGCCATCAAGCTCGGACTCAATCATCCCATGGGTCCCCTGGAGCTGTCCGACTACAGCGGGTTGGAGCTTCACGTGGCGGCAGCGGATGCCATGTCCAAGGTGTACGGGGAACGCTTCCTCACCACGCAGACCGTGCGAAACCTGGTCCAGGCCGGCCACTATGGCAGGAAGACGGGCAGAGGCGTTTACGATTACGTGGAAAAGGCCAAGGGCAAGAAATAGGCTGTTAGACACCAGCAGGCAGTTGAAAAATGTCCAGATGGGCGTTTTTCAACTGCCTGCCAGGAAGGATCGCCATGGAAAACCAGAAGGACGTTGTCATTGTGAGCGCTGTACGGACCCCTTTCAGCAAGTTCGGGGGCGTACTGCGGGAGATGCACAGCACCGAGCTCGGCGCCATGGTCATGCGGGAGATCCTGGAGCGCGCTTCCTTGCCCGGCGAAGAGGTGGACATGGTGTACTACGGCATGTGCATCCAGTCCGAGGCCGCCATCGAGTACAACGTGAACGCAAGGCAGGCCCTGCTCAAGGCAGGCCTTCCGCCGGAAACCGTTTCCCTGACCATTGACCGGGCCTGCTGCTCCTCCCTGACAGGTGTTCAGATGGGCCTCAGGGACATCCGGGCAGGGGAAGCGGATGTGGTCCTTGCCGTGGGCGCGGAAAACATGAGCAACACCCCTTTCGTGCTCCACAACGTTCGCTGGGCCTCGGGCCTTGCACAACCCAGGATCAAGGATCACCTCTTTCCCATCATGTACACCGGGCACAACTCCCTGGCAAAGGATGCAGGAGAGGTGGCCGTTGAAAACGGCATCGAACGGGAGGAACAGGATCGCTGGGCCCTGAGAAGCCAGCAGCGCTGGAAGGAGGCCCACGATGCGGGAAGGTTCTCCGACGAACTCATGACCATGGAGGTGCCCAAGCGAAAGGGGGATCCGCTCCGGTTCGAGCAGGACGAACACCCCAGGCCGGAAACCACCCTGGAGAAGCTGGCCAGGCTCAAGCCGGTCTACGAGAGCCCCACGGTCACGGCCGGCAACGCGCCCGGCCTGGATGCCGGGGCTGCCGCGGTCCTGCTCATGAGCAGGGAAAAGGCGGAGAAGACGGGCCTCGAACCGCTGGCCACCCTCCTGTGTGTCAGCAGCGTGGCACGCAAGCCCCGCTTCATCGCCTCCGCACCTGCGGACGCCATCAGCATGGCGCTCGACCGCGCAGGGCTCGGGCTGGACGACATGGCGTTGATGGAGATCAACGAGGCCTTTGCCGCCGTGCCGCTCGTGTCCAGCAAGATCCTGGTGGATCGCTACCACGGGGGAGACGAGAAGAAGCTGGCCGAGCTCCGGGAGAGGCTCAACGTGAACGGCGGTGCGGTTGCCATGGGGCATCCCGTGGGGGCCAGCGGGGCGCGCATCCTCATGACCCTGGCCTACGAGCTTCGTCGAAGGGGTGGAGGATACGGTGCCTGCGGGATCTGCGGCGGACTGGCCCAGGCGGACGCGGCCGTCATCCGTGTTTGAAGAATGGAAAGCAAAGAATCCGGCCCATAAGACCAGGCTTGCCGAACGAACATGAAGCGCATCGGGTTGAAATACTGTGGAGGCTGCAATCCGGTCTATGATCGTGAGGCGTACATGGCCAGAGTCCGCGAAAAGGCGGCAGGCCTCATCGAGTGGGTCTCGCAGGAGGAGGGAGGCTTCACGACCCTGCTCGCTGTAAACGGTTGTGAACGCACCTGCATCAAAAAAGAGATGAGCAAACAGGCCGTGGGGCGGATCGTCTCCATCAAGGATGACGGGAAATCCCCGGAGGAAATCGTTTCCCTTTTAATGGAACAAGGGGAAGAGCCATGATCAAGACAAAAGAAGAATATATGAAGAGCCTGGAGGACTGGGGCCACGTGGTCTATTACAGAGGTGAACGCGTGAAGGACGTGAACAAGGTGCTAGGGTTCCTCCCCCACGTGAATGCGGCAGCCAAGACCTACGAGATGGCCCTGAAGCCTGAACACGAGGACCTCCTCACCGCCACTTCACACCTGACCGGAAAAAGGATCAGTCGGTTCACGCACATCCATCAGAGCGTGGACGATCTCGTGAAGAAGGTGCAGATGCTGCGCCTCGTTGCCCACGAAACCGGAAGCTGCTTTCAGCGATGTGTGGGCTTCGACGGCCTCAATGCCGCCTACATGACCACCTTTGACATCGATGAGAAGAACGGTACCGATTATCACGAGCGATTCAAGAAATACCTGGAGTACATCCAGGAAGAGAACCTCATGGTGGTGGGCGGCATGACCGACCCCAAGGGGGATCGCTCCAAGGCGCCGAGCCAGCAGGCCGACCCGGACATGTTCACGCGGGTGGTGGAAAAGCGGGAAGACGGGGTCATCATCAACGGGGCCAAGGCCCATCAGACCGGTGCGGTGAATTCGCACGAGATCCTGGTCATGCCCACCCAGGCCCTGCGCGAGGGGGACGAGGACTACGCCATCACCTGCGCCGTGCCCCTGAACGCCGAGGGAGTTCTTCTCATCTTCGGCCGCCAGACCAATGAGGAAAGAAAGCTCGACAGCCGCCTCGATGCCGGCAACCCGGACTACGGCATGGTGGGTGGAGAGGCGCTGGTGGTGTTCGACAAGGTGTTCGTGCCCTGGGAACGCGTGTTCATGTGCGGGGAGATCGCGTTCGCAGGAAGCCAGGTGGAACGGTTCGCCACGCTCCACCGACAGAATTACGGCGGCTGCAAGGGCGGTGTGTCCGACGTGCTCGTGGGCGCCTGCGGCCTGGCCTCTGACTATCAGGGCACGCTGAAGGCCTCCCACATCAAGGACAAACTGGCCGAGATGATGCACCTTGCCGAGACGATCTACGCGGGCTCCATCGCCTGTTCGGCCATGGGGTACGAGACCCCCTCCGGAGCCTATTACCCGGACCCGGTCCTGGCCAACTGCACCAAGCTGAACGTGTCCAGGAACATCTACAAGATCGCCCAGCTGGCGCACGACGTGGCCGGCGGTATCATTGCCACGCTCCCTTTCGAGAGCGACCTGCGCAGCCCGGAGATCGGCAAGTACGTGGAGAAGTACATGGCAGGCGTGGCGGACGTGTCCACCGAAACCCGGATCAAGATCCTCCGCCTCATTGAAACCATGACCGGAGGGACAGCCCTGGTGGAGTCCATGCACGGGGCAGGCTCTCCGCAGGCACAGAAGGTCATGTACCAGCGGCTCGGGAACCTGCCCATGAAGATCAAGTGGGCCAAGAAGCTGGCCGGCATCGAGGAATGAGCAGCAAGGGTCAGGACGGACCTGACGGACCGTGTGAGGAGTCCCTCTGAAGGCGGAACCCTTGCCGCTCAGAGAAAGAACTCCCACCTTCGCGAGCAACCAGCCCGTAGATTGCATGAACCTTCGTTGCGAGAGCGGTGAAAACACGGAAGGTTCGGGCTATCCTTCAGGATCCTTCTCACCAGCCTGTTTCCCTGAGAAAAGGGTCTGCTTCCACTTCACGAGTGTAAGATGGAGGAGTGATAGGAGAAAAGGGAAGATGTCTCTTTTCAGCAGTCCCCTCATGAGGGCGGCATGCAGCCTCATGAGCCGGTTCTTCTGAAACTTTGGGTCCAGGTGATTGGACAGAAATGCGGAAACGTTCAGCCGGGTGATGTGCTTCCTGGTGTAGTGGAGGGGATTCAGGTTGCACCAGTCATAATCAACCCATTCTTTCAGGCTTCCGGGGCTCTCCCATCCCTTCGCAACGCTTTCATGAAAAAGGTGCGTTCCCGGATAGGGGGTAAAAATCGAGCATCCCAGGATGACGGATTCCGGGTTCTCATCCAGCAGAACGCTCATGAGTTTCAATGTCGCCCGGATCTCATCCGCACCCTCCGTCGGAAACCCGACCATGAAATTGTAGAAGGGTCTGATACCGGCATCCCTGAGCTTTCGGTTGGCCCGGACGGCCTGGTCGAAGGTCGTATGCTTGAGGATGTCTTTCTGCACGCTGTCCGACCCGCTCTCGATCCCCATCCTCAGTTCACGAATACCGGCCTTTCGGATCAGCTCCAGGAAATCGGGATTGTAACGGGCCACATAATCCACCCTGCAGTTCGCATTGTTGAAATGGAGGTCGAAACCCTCTTTCAGGATGCCTTCGCAAATGCTCTGGACCCTCTTCCGGTTCTGGAAGAAGTTGTCATCGATGAGAAAGAGAGCGTTCAATCCGAATTCCCGGAGCATTCTTCTGATCTCGGACAGAACCCGTTCAGGGCTCATGGTCCGGTATCTTCTCTTATTGAACTGGATGTTGTAGCAATACGCACAGGTGTGGCCGCAGCCTTTGCTGGTGAGGATGGGGAGGCTCTTCCTGCCCGTTTCTTTGTCCTCGATGATATACTTATGCGTGTCGAACAGATGGAACGACAGTTCGGGGAGGTCATCCATGGGAAAGGGCTCCTGCGGCTCCGTCACGACGGTTTCCCCGTTCGCCTTGAAGGCGATTCCACGAACGGACCGAAGATCCTTCTTCGCCTCCAGGGCCGTTACGAGGTCAGGCAGCGTTCTTTCCCCCTCACCCTTGACGACGACGTCCACCCGCTCATCCTCCAGCGTCTGCTGCGGGATGAGAGACGGATGAACACCCCCCCAAATGATGGGTACATCCGGGAAGCGGGCACGAAGGATCCCCGCCGCCTCGATCCCTCCCTTGATCTGGAACCCCGTCATGGAGCTGATGCCCAGAGAGGCGGGCTTTTCCCTGTTCAGGCCTTCCGCGAACTCCTCTTGCCACTGGGGAGAGAGTCGCTGGTCAATGATGGTCACGTCGGTTCCCTGTTGCTCAAGGATCGTGCCGAGATAGAGCAGGGAAAAGGGCAGGAGGACCTCTTTCACGAGGATTCGGTGCCTGGGCTCCATGAGCTCGGGATAGAAAAGGACAACCTTTTGCATGTCAGACCATGATGAGCGGGACGCGGCAGACGGGACTGATTCGATAGCCAGCCGGATCTGTTATGCCTTCCTGGCGGATGGGCAGTTTGTTCCAGACCAGAACAGAATACCGGATGGCTGTTTTGTGAGTCAAAGCGAAAACACCCGGCATGCCGTGAAGAATCCCGGGGAGGCGACGCGGTAATCGACTCGGCCCGGGGGCAGAAAAACTAGCCGGAAGCGAACTCCACGGGAATGAGCAATATATTGGCAACGATCTTCAAGAGATCGTCCTCACCCTTGTTAAAGATGTCCCTCAGGGCATACAGGGCTTTGGAAGCCACGGTGTCCTTCCAGAACCAGCGATTCACGGCCTCCGCGGTGAGCGCGTCCTGCCCCGGCTGAGCGGTCAGGGCCTCGTAGTAATAGGCCTTCAGATCGTCCACCACCAGGTTCACAGCGTAACCAAATCCTAAATCCGGAAGCGGATTCTCCGGGGTGTTCCCCAGGAGAAACTCGCAGATGAAATCCCCCACCTGATTCATGTCCAGCCCGCTGGCGCCCACCGTGGTCCGCCCGCGCTTCTCCCTGGCCAGGTCGTACCAGTTGCGCATCCCGGCGATTTCCGATTTCAAGGCCACAGCCAGTTTCTGGGAATCGCTCAATTCCTCCTCTTTTCCCTTGAAGCTCACCGGGCAGGCCAGAGGGGTACCCCCGGTTTCCGAAACAGGGGCTTCCTCCTGGAAATCCTCCATCACAGGCCCGCCCTCTGCATTCAAGAGGTTGAGTGCAGCGAGAAGCACACGGGTTTGAAACGCATCGTCATTCGGCACCCCGAACGGGCGGCCGAGCTCAAAGGGAACCCAGAGCGCTCTCGGAGGCTTGATCTTCTCGGTATGCAGCCGAACAAGGCTGATCTGCGTGGTGGGAATCCCCTCCTCTTCCACGTAATGGGCCAGCGCGCCAACTGCGCGCGTGCACAAAGGTCAGACAGGCACAAGCAGTGCGGCATCCACCCCATCTTTTTTCAAGAACCCTGCCACGTCTCTTGCGGTCGATTCCAGGGTCACGGGATCGTGAGCCCCCATGAAGGAGTAGTGATGGTCCGCAACGCCTCCAATGGTTTTCTGCTCGCACAGCTCGTTCAGCCGGTCCAGGGGGAAGAGGATATTCCAGTCCTGCTGGTATCCTGAACGATCGAAGTTCGTTGATACGTGGGACATGACAAGGTCGCCCGCCTTTGCATTCCCCGGAATGACGCGATAGGAATCGCCGGGGTCCAGTGTAAAGGGCCGGTCTTCCTTCCGGTGCAGCCCGGCCGTAGAAATGATGGCCACCCGCCGTTCCGCCAAAGGCGGCCCCTTGACCCAGGGGCTGGATGAAAAGACCGGGCACGCCACCGACTCCAGGAATTTCCGTTCGATTTCAGGCAATTTCTCCATTCTGGCCATGATGATCCACCCTTTTCTGAAATTATTTTTCCCATGTTCCCGGAAACAACGATAGAGGACAATGAAACCTTTGTACACATTGTAGACGATTTCTGGAAGGCCCGCGTCCAATACTGTCAGAAGCAGCCAATGCCGAACCTATAACAACAGGACGATCATGGATGTCTCATCACTCTCAAACCGTAACGGGTTCCTCTCTCATCAAAGAGTCCGCTCCCAGGAAAAAAGGAGGATTCAAATGAAAAAATTCATTCTGGTCATGGCTCTTTTCGGATTTGTCACTGTCCTTTTCCTGCTCCATGTTCCAGAGGCTTCCGCAGGGCCGTGCGGCCCGTGCTCGGTCTGGGTACCGGGCCAGACCACCCCGGATGGGGTGTGGGTCAAAGGCTATTGCCGGCCGGCCAAAAGGGCGGGCTTTGTCTGGGTGGCCGGATACCACAGTGCCCGGAACGTCTGGGTCCGGGGATTCTGGAGGCCGCTGGGGCCACCCCATCCACGAAAAGTGTGGGTGCCGGGCCACCGCAACCTGCGGGGGCGCTGGGTGCCGGGCCATTATCGATAAACCGGCCGCGTCAACAGGATCAAGGAACTCCATGGCCGGCCTGAATCCCCATGCAAGGGGATTCGGACCGGCCTTTCTGCCTCCGGGTTTGAACGTGACAAAGGGAGAGGATTTTTCTTTTCTTGGTGATTCCTCCCTTTGTGACGACCAGCTCGTTTTGCTAAAATGTCCCTGTTCACGTTGAGTGAAACCCCACTGTAATTGAAAGTTTACTATGATTAAGAAATCTTCAACTCCTTCCCCAGTGACTGCTATGTTTCTGGTCCTGTCGTTTTCATGGGCCTTTTTTCCCGGGTGCAATCAGCCTGTCACCCTTGGGGTTAAGAGCAGCAACGTTCCTT
>CAZSUQ010000120.1:10207-10493 GCA_964609935.1 uncultured Thermodesulfobacteriota bacterium
CAAGAGGTTCAATCATACCTGCCTCTCCTTCAGGAAAAAGAGGCGAATATGTACCTGCAAGTGAGGGCGCCGCACATAGGTTCCCAGGATCTGCGAAACCTGTTGGAAGAGGCAAAGGAGAGAGGAATCAGAACAATCCTGTGGCCACTGCTCTCAACGGACCAGGGACCGTGGGCAAATGATGGAAACGCATCCCTCTTTACGGCTCTTGTTGAGCAGATGATGGATTGGCTTGACCAGCAGGGCCTTCAGCCGGAATGGATCGTCGTCAACATGGAAAATTCCG
>CAZSUQ010000121.1:0-10481 GCA_964609935.1 uncultured Thermodesulfobacteriota bacterium
GACTCAAGATGGAATCAACCATAATTATAAAGTAAGAAGAAAGTTTTTGTCAAAGCAGGAAACACCAGACAGGGGCATTGCCGAAACGTGCGGCAATCCAGGAAAATCTTGTTTTCCGGCAAGCCGCAAAGATCGGAAGCACCCTGAAAACAGGTTGTGTTTTTTCATAAATAAAGGGCGTTTCCGTCTTTTTAAAGATTCTTGTCGAATCAACCGAAGAAGCTTAGGAGAAGATAGATTCAAGCTTTAGAGGAGGATAATTCATGGAAACAGAAGCCCCTTACAGCGTGGCGGACATACCGGATAGTCTGCCCATTCTTCCTGTACGGGACGTGGTGGTTTTCCCATACATGACCCTGCCCCTTCAGATCGTCAGGGACCTCTCGCTCCAGGCGGTGGAACGAGCCCTGAAGGAGCATCGCCTGGTTCTTTTGCTCACGCAAAAGAATGCACAGGTGGACACCCCTGAGCCGGAAGATCTCTACGCAGTGGGAACCGTGGGCATGATCGTGCGCATGATCAAGCAGTCCGATGACAAGGTGAAGGTTCTCGTCCAGGGGCTCTCCAAGGCCATGGTGAAGGAGGTCACTTCGCAGCGGCCCTGCCTCTTCGGGAGGGTTGAAGGGGTCAAGGAGCCTGTTCTCGCCTCCATGCCGCTGGAGGTGGAGGCCCTGATGCGCTCCGTGCACAACACGCTTGAGGATTTTCTCGAGATCAAGAATCTCCCCAACGAAATCATCATGCTGACGGAGAACATCACCGACCCGGGCGCCCTGGCGGACCTCGTGGCGGCCAACCTCCATCTCAAGGTTTATGAGTCTCAGGAGCTGCTCGAATGTGTGGATCCCTTGAGCCGGTTGGAGAAGGTGGCCGATTACCTTCACCGGGAGATCCACCTCAGCCGGATGCAGGACAAGATCTCGAGCCAGGCCAAGGAGGAGCTCAACAAGACCCAGAAGGAGTACTACCTGCGGGAGCAGATCAAGGCCATCCAGGGCGAGCTCGGGGACCAGGATGAAAAGACCGATGAGATCCTCCGGTTCCGGGAACAGGTCCAGCAGACTGCCATGCCTCCTGCGGTTGAGAAAGAGGCCTTGAAGCAGTTGCGGCGCCTGGAGTCCATGAACTTCGAATCCGCAGAGGCTTCCACCGTGCGGACCTATCTGGACTGGCTCGTGGAGCTCCCGTGGAGCCTGTCCACGCACGACAACCTGGAGATCAAAGAGGTCCAGCGGGTTTTGAACGAGGATCACTATGACCTGATTCCGGTGAAAGACCGGATCCTGGAATACCTCTCCGTTCGAAAGCTCAAGGAGCAGATGAAGGGTCCCATCCTCTGCTTCGTCGGCCCGCCGGGCGTGGGAAAAACCTCCCTTGGAAAATCCATTGCCCAGGCAATGGGGCGAAAGTTTTTCCGCATTTCCCTGGGCGGCGTCCACGATGAGGCAGAGATCCGCGGACACAGGCGCACCTATGTGGGGGCTCTGCCCGGCAGGGTGATCCAGGGAATCAAGCAGGCCGGATCCAACAATCCCGTTTTCATGATGGATGAGGTGGACAAGATCGGAAGCGATTTTCGTGGAGACCCGTCTTCCGCCCTTCTGGAGGTGCTGGACCCGGAGCAAAACCATCACTTCAGCGATCACTACCTGAACGTTCCCTTTGACCTGTCCAGCGTCATGTTCATCACCACGGCAAACCAGCTGGACCCCATACCGCCTGCCCTGCGGGATCGCCTCGAGATCATCCGGATCCCGGGCTATACGGACGAGGAGAAGGTTCACATTGCGCAGACCTATCTGATTCCGCGCCAGCTGGAGGAGAACGGGCTCCGGCCCGAGAACCTCACGCTCTCCATGTCCGCCCTGAAGAGGATCATCTCCGAACACACCAGGGAGGCCGGCCTTCGAAACCTGGAAAGGGAGATCGCAAAGATCAGCAGGAAGGTGGCGCGCCGGATTGCCGAAGGGGAGGGGACCGCTTTCCGGATCTCTTCAGGCAACCTTCACCTTTACCTCGGTCCTCCTCGATACCTTCCGGATGAAGAGCAGAGCAAGCCCCATGTGGGCCAGGCAAACGGTCTGGCCTGGACCGAGGCCGGTGGCGAGGTTCTTTCTGTTGAGGTTTCCATCCTCAATGGTTCCGGTGAGATCACGCTGACCGGACACCTGGGCGAGGTGATGAAGGAGAGTGCCCGGGCCGCCCTGAGCTACGCAAGGGTTTCGGCACAGAAATGGGGCATTCGAAAGGACTTTCACAAGACCCACGACATCCACGTGCATGTGCCGGCAGGTGCCATCCCCAAGGACGGACCTTCTGCAGGGGTTGCCATGGTGGTTGCCCTGGTCTCGGCGCTGACCGGCAAGCCCGTCCGTCATGACATCGCCATGACCGGTGAGGTGACCCTGAGCGGCAAGGTGCTTCCCGTGGGAGGTCTCAAGGAGAAGGTCCTCGGTGCCCACCGGAACAGAATCCAGGAGGTCTTCCTCCCTGCCCGGAACCACTGGGAACTGGTGGAAATCCCCGCCACGGTACGGAAGCGGGTCAAGCTCAACAAGATTCACCACGTGGACGAGCTGCTGGAGCATGCCCTGTTATCGGGTGTTGAAAAAAAAGCCCAGTGCGGATAATCTAAGGTTCGGCTGTTGTCAGTCGTTGCCAGGTGACCGGATTCATTATCCTAACTTGCCTATCCTTACCACCGGATAACAAGATTGTCGGCACTTATCCTCTCAAAAGCACTCGTCCTTCTTGCCCTTCTCTTGTGTTCAGGCTTTTTTTCCGGGTCCGAGACCTCCTTCTTTTCACTGGGCAGACTCGAGCGCTTTTTCATCCCCAACGGTAAAGAGTCCCTGACCCCCCGGTGGATCCACCTGCTCCTTCAACATCCGCGAAGGCTGCTGGTTTCCATCCTCATCGGAAACGAGTGTATCGTTATCGCCGCTTCCGCGGTTTCCGCCTCCCTGACGGTGGACGTTTTTCAAGGCGGCCCGATCGCTTTCGGGGAGGTGGGTTTGCTTCTGAAAACCCTTGTGGCCACAGCGTTCGTCTTCCCCCTCATCCTCATCTTAGGTGAGACCATGCCCAGGGCCCTGGCACTGCGTAACCCGCAACGGGTCGCACGGATTTCCGTGGTTCCGTTGAGGATCTTCGCCCGCGTGGTGGCCCCGGTTCGCTGGATCCTGGAGGGCCTTGCGAATCGAATCGTGAGGCTGGTCCTCAGGAGACCGCTGGTGAGCGAGACCCCCATGTCCGAAAAGGAGTTTCGTTCCCTGGTGGACATGAGCAGGGAAGGGGGGGAGCTCTGGGAGTCGGAACATCAGTTCATCCACAACATCTTTGAGTTCGGCGAAGCACGGGTCTCTGAGTTGATGTCTCCGAGGACCGACATGGTCTGCCTGAGGCTGGACCAGGCCCGCACCGAGGTCCTGAAGGCCATCGAGGAACACCACTTTTCGAGGATTCCGGTCTACGACAAGGACAAGGACGATGTGGTGGGTGTCCTGTACCCCAAGGACATCCTTCAGGAGAGCCTGGAGCCGACGAGACAGGAAGCCTGGAACCTGAAGAGCATCCTGCGCAGACCCTTCTTCGTCCCACAGACCAAGAAGGCGAGCGACCTGTTCCGGGAGTTCCGTTCCAACAGGATCCATATGGCCATTGTGGTTGACGAGTACGGGGGGGTGGCGGGGCTGGTGACCATGGAAGACCTGCTGGAGGATTTGTTCGGCGAGATCCTGGACGAGTACGACTTCGAAGAACCGAGCGTCCGGCAGGTGGATGAGAACACGCTGATCATACCGGCAAGGATGTCCATCGAGGACTTCAACCGGCAGCTGGAGACCGAACTTCCGAAGGACGAGTACGACACCATGGGAGGCCTCGTTTTCGACCTGTTCGGCAGGCTCCCCACGCCGGGGGCCAAGGTTTCCTACATGCACTTTACCTTTGTGCTTGAGAAGATGCTGGGCACCCGGATGCTGGAGATCCGGGTACAGAAGCACCCGGATCAGGAAGATGCCTCGCAGGCCGGGAACGGGACCCTCCCGGCAGAGACCAAGGGGGAATCCTGATGCATCAAAGAAGGTGCAGAAGAATAAAGAAGACGGCAGGCAGGGAATAAGAAATGGAGATCCTTCCCTTTGTTCTCGTGATTTCGTTCCTTCTCCTCATGGAGGGGTTCTTCTCCGGGTCTGAAACGGCCATTGTCAACTGTGACAAGCTGAAGATTCAGAGCCGGGCCGCAGAAGGCCGCAGGGGGGCCAGGCTCGTGCAGAAGATGCTGGAAGAACCGGAGTGGCTCCTTGGAACCACGCTGGTGGGGACCAGCCTTGCAGCGGTGACGTGCACGGTGCTGCTGGCCCTTCAGCTCATGGGGACCTACGATGCCCAACGCGGTGAATTCTATGCAATCCTGATCATGAGTCCCCTTGCCCTCTTCTGGGGCCAGATCCTGCCCAAGACCTTTTTTCGGCAAAAGGCGGATGCCCTGGCCCCACGGGTGATCTACATCCTCTGGCTTGCGTCCAAGGTCTTCTCACCGATCCTCTGGTTCATCACGACCGTGCCCCGCTTCTATCCGTGGTGGAGAAAAAGGGATACGGAAACCGCCATGGGTGTGCTTCGCCGTGACGATCTCAAGCTCCTTCTCAACATGCCCCAGCCCGGTTCGGACATCGAGGTGGAAGAGCGGAAGATGGTGGACCGGCTCATCGATCTTCCGGACAAGAAGGTGAACGAGGTCATGATTCCCCTGGTGGAGGTCTCTGCGGTTCCTGAGACAGCCTCCTGGGAGCAGGCCGTTCAACTCCTCGTGGCAAGGGGGCATTCGAGGCTCCCTGTTTTTCGGGAACGGATCGTGCACATGGTGGGGATCCTCCACCACTTTGATCTCCTCCTTGCGCCGGACCGCTCAGGGGGCATCACGTCCCTGGTCCGTCCCGCCTTCTTTGTGCCCGAGACCAAGCGCGTGTACGGGCTTCTCCTGCAGATGAAGAAGAGCGGGAACAACATGGCCATTGCCGTGGACGAGTACGGCGGAGCAACAGGGATCATCACCCTGGAGGACATCCTGGAGGAGATCGTTGGAGAGATCGAAGACGAGTACGACCGACAGAAGCTGCTGTACCGCAAGATCGGCCCTTCCAGTTATCTCATCGATGCCCGGACAGAGATCGACCAGCTGAACGAGAAACTGTCCCTGCAGATCCCGGAAGGGGATTACGAGACGCTGGGCGGCTTCCTGATGACGCGGATGGGAAGGATTCCAAAGGACGGTGAGGTGGTGCGGCTCCAGAACCTTGCGATGACCGTGGAAAAAGCCACACCGAGATCTGTCCAGACGGTCCGGCTGGATATCTTTTAAAAGAGAAAGGTGAGAAACGTGGACAAGGGAAAACTGAAAAAACTCCTTGAAGGGGTTTCCAAGGGGAATGTGTCGATCCAGGAGGCGCTCGACCGGCTCCGCACCCTGCCTTTTCAGGATATGGGCTTTGCCAAGATCGACACGCACCGTCATCTTCGCAAGGGGTTCCCCGAGGTGGTTCTGGGAGAGGAGAAGACCGCGCAGCAGCTTGTGAAGATCGTGGGTCAGGTCAAGGAGACCGGCAACAACGTGCTGATCACCCGTGTGGATGCAAAAAAGGCACAGGCCGTTCTTCGCAAGCATCCGGAGCTCAAATTCCATCCCTCCTCCCGGACCCTCTACCTCCATTCCAAGGAACTCGAAGACAGGGGGAAGGGAACGATCCTGGTCATCACGGCCGGAACCTCGGACATCCCGGTTGCCGAGGAGGCGGCCATCACGGCAGAGGTCATGGGCAACGAGGTTGTCCGCATCTTTGACGTGGGGGTGGCGGGTCTCCACCGCTTGCTGGCCTTTCACGACCAGCTGCTGGATGCCAGGGTCCTGATCGTGGCGGCCGGAATGGAGGGTGCGCTGCCCAGCGTGGTGAGCGGACTGGTGGACCGGCCGGTGATCGCGGTCCCCACGAGCGTGGGCTACGGTGCCAGCCTCAAGGGCCTGAGCGCCCTGTTCGGCATGCTGAACTCTTGCGCATCAGGCGTCACCGTTGTTAATATTGACAACGGGTTCGGGGCCGGATACGCGGCCAGCCTGATCAACAGGCTGTAACCTGATCCGGGGGTCGAAGGACGGTCGTCTGCGGCGTTGCGCTCGCTCCATGCCGCTCAACGTACAGACCGTACGCCTCGCGACCCGGCCCTTCGCGCGCCTTGCATCCGGCCGAAGATTCCATGTTCATGCTGCTCGCAGCAGAAGGCTTCATGCAGGTTGCGGGCCAGGACCTGACGGAATCCCTCTTTCGCGGTTTCGAATTGGAGTGTGCCCTTGAGGATTGCCTTTCTCGACTGTTTCTCCGGAATCAGCGGTGACATGATGCTCGGCGCCCTGCTGGACGTGGGTTTTGAGGAGTCCGTTCTCCGGGAGGAACTGGCCCGTCTGCCCCTGAGCGGGTACCGGCTCGAGGTGTCGCGCGAGAAACGAAAAGGCATCGAGGGCACACGCGTGCGGGTCGTGGTGGACGAAGGGAAACAACCGCACAGGGATTACGAAGGAATCCAAGAGATCCTGGCTGCCGGCTCGCTTCCGGAGGGTGCGCGCAGGACAGCGGAAGCGATCTTTGAGCGTATCGCAAGGGCTGAGGCGCACATCCATGGCGTTCCCATGAGCGAAGTACACTTTCATGAGGTGGGGGCCGTGGATTCCATTGTGGATATCGTGGGAGCAGCACTTGGCATGGAGACGCTCGGTATCCATCGTTGTTACGTTTCCAGCCTCCCCCTGGGAAGCGGGTTCGTTCAGTGCGCACACGGCACCCTCCCGGTTCCCGCACCTGCCACAATGGAGATCCTGAAGGGGATGCGGGTGCGGGAGCATCCGGCGGAAGCAGAACTCACGACCCCTACGGGCGCGGCCATCGCCTCCTTCCTGGCCGGCCCGGAACACCCTTCCGTGCCCCCTTTCCGGATCCGGAGGGTGGGCTATGGTGTGGGCGCCAGGGAACTCGACGCACCCAACCTGCTTCGCATCGTGGTCGGGGAGGCTCAGGAAGGCTATGAAGAGGATGAAGTGCAGGTCATCGAGTGTCAGATGGACGACCTTCAGCCCGAGATCTATTCGCACCTCATGGAAAGGCTCCTGCAGGACGGCGCAAAGGACGTGGTGTGGATCCCTGTCCAGATGAAGAAGGGGCGTCCCGGCGTCCTCGTGCAGGTCCTGGTGGATTCTGCCATGGATCCCGTGCGAATCGCGGAGACCCTCTTCGCTGAAACCACAACGCTGGGGGTGCGCTTCCACCGTGCGGGAAGGATCAAGCTCATGCGCAGGGAGGGCCGGGTACAGACCCTCTTTGGCCCGGTGAAGGTGAAGGTGGTGGAAGGGCCCTGCTTGTCCGCACCCGAGGTGCGGCCCGAGTACGAGGACTGCAAGCGGGTTGCAGGGGAACAGGGGGTTCCTCTGCGAAAGGTCTACGATGCGGTTCTGGAGGCGGCCGCATCAAGTAAAGCCCAGGAGTTACCGATAGAGAAACAGGGAAGGGCTGCCGTGTCGAGGCCTTCCTCTTCCTCTCCTCACAACAACAAAGAGGGGTCTAAAGAGAATGGATGATGCAAAAGAAGCAGCTCCCCTTGAAGTCTCTCAGGAGGAAAAGCCTCTGCTCCTGATTGTGGATGACGAGCCGGTCATCCGGGAGGTCCTCTCGGACTTTCTCGTATCCCAGGGATATGTCGTACAAACGGCGGAAAACGGGGCGGTAGCCCTGGAAGCGCTCAAGCAGAACCGCTTCCACCTCGTGATGACAGACCTGAAGATGCCCGTGATGGGCGGTGCCGAGCTCATCGCCGAGCTTGCAGCGAGGAACATGAAGGCCACGATTATCGTCATGACCGCCTACGCAACCGTGGAAACGGCCATCAACACGATGAAGAACGGGGCCTACGACTACATCATGAAGCCCTTCAAGATCGATGAGATCACCGTGGTGGTGGAGAGGGCGCTTCAGAAGGAACAGCTCGAGCGGGAGAACATCCAGCTGAAGGAGACCCAAAAGCTCTATCAGATCAGCGAGGCCATGAACTCCTCCCTCTCCCAGGACAAGGTCCTTCCCATCATCGTCCAGTCCGCAAAGCAGGAAACGGACGCGGCCGTTGCGAGCCTGGTTCTCTGGGACAGCGAGAAAGAATTGTGGTGCTCGGAGATATGCGATACGGACATCGTGAACATCTCTCCCCGGGAGCTGGACGAGGCGCTCGACCTCACCGCCCTGCACGAGGCCCACGCCTCAGGCAAGCCCATCCTCTACCCCTCTGTGGATGTGAAGCCGTACCTGAAAAAAGGGTTGAAGAACGGAGAGGAGCTTCGCTCTTTTCTGTCCGTCCCTCTGGTGATCAAGGGAGAGGTGAAGGGCATGCTGAACGTATTCTCCTTCCACCGGGGGCAGATTTTCCTCGAGGGACAGAGAAAATCCCTGTTCGTGCTGGCCAGTCGTGCAGCCAATGCCATTGAAAACGCCCGGCTCCACGAGGAACTGAAGGCCACCTTCCTTCAAACCATCGAAGGTTTTGCGCATGCCCTGGACGCAAAGGACCCGTACACGCACGGGCACTCGAGGCGCGTGACCAGCTACTGTGAACAGATTGCGCTGGCCATGGGGCTGGACATGAAGGAGGTGGAACGGATCCGGCACGCAGCCACGCTTCACGATATCGGGAAGATCGGCCTCAAGCTCGAATCGTTGAACAAACCGGGCAAGCTCAACCAGGACGAGGCCGAGGTGTTCCGAACGCACCCGAAGATGGGCACCCGGATCCTGGGACCGATCCGGTTCTTCGACAACCTGATCCCCATCATCTATCACCACCACGAGCACTACGACGGGTCCGGGTATCCGGAGGGGAAGCGTGGGGACGAGATCCCCATGGGCGCCCGCATCCTTTCCGTTGCCGATGCCTATGACGCCATGACCTCGGACCGCCCCTACCGGCAGGCCATGACCATGGAAGAGGCGGTGGCCGAACTCCTCAAGAACATGGACACCCAGTTCGATCCACGCGTTGTGGACGTCTTCGTTCGGATCCTCTCCCAGGGGGAACCGGGCGGGAAGGGGAAGCCTGTGCTTGAAGCGCAGACCCGGGGACTCTCCTCCTAGCTTGTCGTCTCACGATGAAAGTCCGGCGCAGAAAAAGCACTTGACAAACATACATACATCATGTATGTTTGTGTTCATGGGAAAACAGAACCTCAATGAAAAGCGATCCCGGGAGACCCGGGAAAAGCTCCTCGAGACGGGCCGGAGGCTCTTTGCCGAAAAAGGCTTTGCCGGGGTTTCCGCTGAAGAGGTGGTGGCAACGGCGGGGCTGACCCGCGGAGCACTCTACCATCATTTCTACGGCAAGGCAGGCCTGTTCTCCGGGGTCTACGAGAGGATGCAGCAGGAGATGGCTACCGCCGTGGAGAAGAAGGTAAGAGCCGAACCGGGACCCTGGGAGGAGTTGACCGCCGGTATCACCGCTTATCTCACCGCCTGTGAGAACCCGGAGATCCAGCGCATCTTCTTCGTGGACGGCCCGGCGGTTCTCGGCTGGGAACGCTGCCGGGAAATGGACGCCCGGCACGCCATGGCGCTCCTGGAACGGGGGATCGCCGATGCCATGCGAAGCGGCGAACTGGACCCTCTGCCCCTCAAGCCCCTGATGCTTTTCCTGTCGGGCGCCCTCCGGGAGGCGGGCATGTGGATCGCTTCGAGTCCAAAGCCGGCTGCTGCAAAAAAAGAAGCGGCCAAGGTCCTGGATCGCGTATTCAGCGGAATCCGAAGGAAAAAGAAAGGAAGGTAAACCATGGGAAAGAAAGTGACGGTCCTGGGAGGCTGCGGAGCCGTGGGAAGTGTTGCCTCGCGCACCCTGGCGGACCAGGAGATGTTCGACACGGTGGTGGTGGCCGATCTTCGAAGGGAGATGGCCGAGAGACTGGTGAGCGAACTGCCGGAAGGAAAGGGGAAGGCCGCAGCCTTTGACGCGGAAGACCCCGCAAGCGTCAGGAGCGTGATTGCCGGGAGCGACGTGGTCCTGAACTGCGTGGGCCCGTTTTACAAAACCGTGAAAACCGTGCTGGCTGCGGTCCTGGAGGAAAAGATCGACTACATCGATGTCTGCGACGACGTGGACGTGACCCAGGAGATCCTGGACTGGGACGCAAAGGCCCGGGACGCCGGGATCTCCGCGGTCATCGGCATGGGAAGCTCTCCCGGAGCCACCAACCTGCTGGGCAAGTTCGCGGCGGACCAGTTGCTGGACGAAACCGAAGCCATCGACATCTTTCACGCCCACGGCGGGGAGCCCGTGGAAGGGGCGGGCGTGATCGGGCACCGCTTCCACTGCATGTCCATCGACATCCCCATGTACCTGGACGGGAAGCTCACCTATCTCAAATTCTTCGAGCCCGACGGGGTGGCCCTTCGCCAGGA
>CAZSUQ010000122.1:0-10405 GCA_964609935.1 uncultured Thermodesulfobacteriota bacterium
GGTGGTACGAGTGACCCCCAGGGATGCCACCGGCATCGAACTGAGTGCCGAATGGAACGGGAGGGTGGGGCGTAGAACCATTGACCTTGGATGGTTCATCAAGGACCCCATGGAAGCGTCTTCCCGTGGACCCCGGGAGATTACCTTGATCCTGGACACGGATGATGAATCCTAGGAAACGATCGGAGAATACCTATGAGCGATCATGACAGTGACCCATCCACCGGACTTGCCGGCCTGCTGGAGGCCCTCGGTCTGGACGAAGAGCCCCTGGGCGTGATGTACACGGACACGCCGCCGGAAGCCGGTTTCTCGCCAAAGCCGCAGACACCGATAACGCGGGAGGCGGAGGAAAAGGGGGAGGTGGACTGGCAGGCTGTGCAAAAGAAATTCTCCTGTGTTCTCGGTAACGTCTGGCGCGCCAGAAAGAAGAAGACGGCCGCCTACTTCGACCAGGAGCGATTCGGTTGTGTGGGAGGCGCTTTCTATCTCGGATTCATGAAGCCCTACCTCAACATGCATCCCTATTTCATCTCCACCGGAATCCCCGGTATGTTCGACGGAGAACGTTATGCCGCCTCCCCGGAGGTGGCCAGGGATTTCTTCGAAGCCCTGGACCCTCTGCCGGCTGCGAAACGATACTGCGTCATCAAACCGATCAGTAAATTCGGGGAAGGCGAGACTCCCGAGCTGGTGGCCTTCTTTGCCAGGCCCGAGTCGTTGAGCGGCCTTTTCTTTCTCACGACCTTTATCACAGAGGATGTGGACGCTGTGAAAAGCCCCTTTGGCCCAGGCTGCTCGGGCTTTATCACCTGGCCGATGAAATACTTGAAAGAAGGGAAGACCTGCGCCGTTCTGGGGAGCCTCGACCCTTCCAGCAGGAAATTCCTCAAGGCCGACGAGCTGAGCTTTACCGTTCCCTACTCCCTTTACGAACAGATGCTCAGCCGCTGGGGCGAATCCTTCATGACCGGTGGATCCTGGAAGACCGTGAGGAAGAAGATCGCCAGGAGCAGGAAGACGTGGGGCGAAGCGGAATGAGGAAGGCCCAGCCTGCAGCCTGCATGGAGCATTCTGCTACGAGTGGCATAAGCATGGAACAAGCAGTCTAGCCCGCGTACTTCACGACCCTACACATCGAACAGGTGGTCGAACGCACCAAACAGGAGTTCGGTCAGCGCCTCGTTGCCTGCCGCCGTGCCTGCAAGCCCGTAGAGTGCGCTGGTCTTGGCCGTGGTGCCCGCAGCGGACCGGGCGTAGCCCACACCTTCGCGCAGGTCCTCCACCAGGCGATCGGCCACACCCGGCACCAGTGTCTGCGGCACGGTCACGCAAAAGTGGATGGCAGGGGGCAGCTGGAGGACATTGAAGCGCCAGCCCCTGTCGGCCATGTAATCGTTGACGTGATAGATGTCCACCTCATCGGAGCGAAAGCTGATCACAAAGGTGGGCTCGCCGATGAGGGTGAGTTCCGGTATGTCCGCAACCCCCTGCTTGATCCTGTCCGCCACCTTCATAACGGCCTCGGCCGTCTTCAGGTATCCCTCTTCGCCGATGTAGACCATGGCCGCCCAGGTGGAGGCGGTCAGGCCCCCTGAGCGGCTTCCGGTCATGGAAGGGGACGCGTAGATCCCGCCGGGCCAGTCCGGGACGTTGAAATACTGGTACCGGCGAAGCTCCTTGTTGCGGTAAAGGACAACGGACGCGCCCTTCAGGCCGAAGCCGTACTTGTGCGTGTCCGCGGACATGGAGGTGAGCCCGGGCAGGCGGAAGTCAAAGACCGGAACCTTGTAGCCCAGCCTTTCGATCCAGGGCAGGATGAAGCCGCCCAGGCAGCCGTCCACGTGAAAGCCGAGCCCGTGCTTCAGGGCGATCTCGGACAATTCTTCCAACGGGTCGATCAACCCGTAGGGATAGTTACCCGCACTGCCCACCACCGCCACGGTGTTCGGGGTGATCCGCTCTTCAACGGCTGCGGGATCGACCCGGTAGTCGGGCGCATCCACGGGCACGATGTTCATCTTGATCCCGAAATATTCCCCTGCCTTGTTGAATGCGGGATGGGCGGTCAAGGGCATGATGATCTCCGGTTCGGTGATGCCCTTTTCCTTGCGGGCCCGGTCGCGGTACACCTTCATGGGCATCATGATGCTTTCCGAACCGCCGAATGTGACCGTGCCGCAGACCTCGTCCTCCGGATTCCTTGCCCTGGCCGCATCCGCATTGAGCATCCCGGCCGTCATGGCAACGATCTCGCTCTCGAACTTGGACATGCTCGGGCAGAGGTCCACCTGTAGGACATTGACATGGGAGAACAGGGAAAAGACCTTGTTGAGGAATTCGCGGTGCTCCTCACCGGCATGGTAGAACGTGCCCGAGATCTGCCCGGTCTTCCAGCGTCCGTCCTCCTCCGCGGACATGAGGGAAATCTCCCGGAAGATGTCCTCCTTCTCCCGGCCCTTTTCCGGGAGAAGGCCGTGACTCTGGAAGCGGCCCTTGTAGGGCTTGAAAGGATCGGCGGCGGTGTCTCCATTTTTCGACTGATCGCTCATAAGGATTCCCTCCGGTGCCTGTGCATTGAATCATCTCTGTTCGTTTGTGTTTCGATGTTCATGTGCTCGTTCCAGCGGTTCGGGAACGGTTCAACGCGGCAAAGATCTTCTTGTTTCGTTTGTACACGGAGCGGAAATGCTCGTACATTGTGTCATAAACGTCGCGTTTCGTCTCGTCCGGATGGAAGGTCTTGTCGATCTTCACAAGCCCGGGAAGTTCATCCAGGGATCGAATGCCTAAACTGTGGAAGGCGTATAGAGCGACGCCTCGAATGGTGGTCTGCAGGGAATCCACGACACGGTGAATCGGCACGCCCAGCACGTCTGCATGGATCTGGGCCCACACGTCGGAGAGTGCACCGCCGCCTGCAAAGCGGAAGCTTTCGAACTTGCGTCCCACGAACCTCTCTGCAGGGCCTGCCGTCCACCGGTTGTTGTACGCGATCCCCTCCAGGATGGCGCGCGTCATGTGGCTCCTGGTCGTGGTCAGGGACAGGTTGAAGAAACCGCCCCGCACCGCCGCGTTCTCCTCGGGCACCAGGGACCCGTTCAGCCAGGGAAGGAACAACACGCCCTCGCACCCTGCCGGTACGCGTTCCGCCATCCGGTTGACCCTCTCAAAGACGTCGGCAGGTACGGGTCCGATCCCGAGGTCATCCTCCGCGTAAACGATGTTCCCGAGGTAGTGCTCCAGGGTCTTCCCCCCCACACCCTGCTCGGCCATGAGCAGGTACTTGGAGTCCAGGCAGCTCGGAATGCTGGCCATCATGTGGAAGATATCCGTTTTCTTGAAGGGGATGTGGCAGGTGAGAACCGCGGATGTTCCGATGTAGAGAATTCCGTGGAAATCGTGTGCCGCTCCCGTTCCAATGGCAGAGGCGTTGGTGTCGTTGATCCCGGCAAGGACCCGCGTGGAGGGAGCAAGGCCCAGTTCCCGGGCCACGGAGGGCGAAAGAGGACCGATGTCACCGTTGTTCGGGATAAGGTCAGGAAACTTCTCCCGGTCCACGTCCGCGAGCTTGAGCAATGTCTCGTTGTATTCCAGTCAGCACCAGCCACGGTTGTCCACGAGCATGAAGGGAAGCATGGTTGCCTGGGAGGCGGTGCACCTTCCTGTGAGCCGGAAGGTGAGAAAATCCATGGGCTCGAGGAACTTGTGCGTCCTGGCGTAGATCTCCGGCCGTTCATTCTTGATGAACAGAACATGACCGAGGGAGTCCACCCCTGAGTGGGTGGGCGCCCCTCCTGTCAGGCGGACCCATTGCCAGAGTTTGGTGATCCCATAACCCAGTATGCTGGGAAATCCCTTTGTGACGGCCTTGTTGTATGCTCCACCGCGCGTGTCCAGCCAGTGAACCGCCTGCATCAACGGCTCGCCGTGCTCGCTTACAGGGACCACCACCCCATACTGTGAACAGCAACCGACCGCAACGATGTCCTTTGGCGGAACCGCCGATTCGCTGACGACCTTCCGGACCGTCTTTTTGACCCCGTCCCACCACGCCTCAGGATCCTGCTCCGCACCGCCATTGGGAAGAAGTTGGGTGGGCACCTTTTCGGCGGCGTGGGCAACGATCCGTCCGGTGTCCGCAACCAAGGCCGCCTTGGGGCCCCCGGTGCCCAGATCGATGGCAAGCACGTAGCGGGTTGTAGAGGCTAAGTCGTCCTGTTTCTTCCGGTTCTGCAAGTTTCCCTCAGTTCATCCATTGTCTTGCTTTTGCCAGGCTTGTTTGAATGCTCGAATCCCCTTTTCATTATGGATCTCAGAGCGGGTTTGGGATATCTGCTCAGCCATGCTCTTCACATAACGCTTAGAAAGAACGGAGTTCTTGCTTCTATGAACAGGAGGTCACTTTTTTCTCAGGTTGCGATAAGATAATACAAATAGCCTTGTACATTCAAAGCAAATCCGGGGAAAACACCTGAAGCTTCTCAAAAGGGCAAGGAAGGATTCCATCAGGAGCATGCAGATGCAAAAAAGGGAATCGTTTGTCTCAGCAGGGAGGCTGGTCCGGATCCCTCATGCTTTCACCTCTCTCGCCACGAAGTTTCCAGCAACATGCGGGCTCGTTTGCCTGATCGTTTTATTCCTGTCCATGGCATGCGACCCCATGGATCACCCCTTTCAGCCTGTGGTGAAGGAGCTGAACGAGCGCAAGACGCCCGCATGGTTCGACAGGGAGAAGCTTGGGATCTTCATCCACTGGGGCCCCTATGCCGTTCCCGGAGTGGGGGAGTGGTACCGGTTCAACATGCACTACGACCCCTTTACCAGGGAATACCACCGGACGACCTACGGTGAGGACTATCCCTACGAGGCCTTTGGGCACGAGTGGGCGGACATCATGAACACAGGGGACACATGGGACCCCCAGGCCTGGGCCGAGCTCTTCTCGCAGACAGGTGCCGGCTACGTGGTCCTGACCACGAAGCACCACGACGGCTTCCTCCTGTGGCCGAGCGAAACCCCGAACCCCCATATTGCAAACTGGCAGCTCCAGCGGGACGTGGTGGGCGAGCTTGCCCAGGCGGTTCGCGACCGGGGCCTGCGGTTCGGTGCCTACTATTCG
The DNA here is from genome assembly GCA_964609935.1 of uncultured Thermodesulfobacteriota bacterium. Classification (GTDB taxonomy): domain Bacteria; phylum Desulfobacterota; class DSWW01; order DSWW01; family DSWW01; genus CAYTRL01. The sequence continues at coordinate 5,123 of CAZSUQ010000122.1, forward strand.
GGCGGGCACGACTGGACCTTCCGGTTTCCCGTGGGGACCGGCCCGATCCGGCAGCTTCAGTCACACATGAACAACGAGGAAGAAGGGCTGTACACAGAGAGTCACTATCGTGAATTGATCGAGCGCTACGGGCCGAGCGTTCTCTGGAACGACATTTCCTATCCTGCGGGCGCCGGGTTCGAGCTCAAGTGGGGGATGATCAAGGATTATTACACGGCCGTGCCCGACGGCGTGATCAACGACCGGTTCCTGGATTCCTCCTTCATTCAACGGCCCCTGGACCGCAATCCATGGCTCTATGACCTCCTTGACTGGCTCCTGGGCTACGGCCCGGCAACGACCGACCTGGAAGACCTGATCGATGCATACGAGCCGCCCCACTACGGGTACCTGACCATGGAGTTCTCCGAGTTCGACAGGATCGAGCCCACGAAGTGGGAACGGGCCCGCACCCTGGGCAACCGCGGCTGGGGGTACAACCGGTTCGAGACCGAGGAGGACATCCTCACCGGAGAGGAGCTGATCCACCTGTTCGTGGATATCGTCTCCAAGAACGGGAACCTCCTGATCAACGTGGGGCCCACGGCCGAGGGGATCATCCCTGCCATCCAGCAGGCGCCCCTGCTCGCCCTGGGCCGATGGCTCGACACGAACGGCGAGGCGATCTACAACACAAGGCCCTGGAGAAGGGCCGAAGGGGAAACAGGCATGGGACTGCCCGTTCGGTTTACACAGAACCGGTGGGAATACATGGTCTATGCGATTGTGCTGGGAGGGCTTTCGGGCGACAGCGTTCTGCTCACCGACTTTGCTCCTGATCCTGTCCACATCGAGCTTCTGGGCGCAGGTCCCTGCCCGGGGTGGTCGCAGGAGGAGGCCGGGCTCCGGATTGAGCTTCCTTCAGGCATTCCGGACCAGGAGGCCTACGCCTTTGCCCTCACCCGGTTTGTTCAGGAGTTCCTTCCTCCCGCGCCTGCCGGAAAGGCATGGGAACTCGCGTGGAGCGACGAGTTCAGCGGCGAGATCCTGGACCAAACCAGGTGGAGCCACTCCTGTGAGGCGCCCTGTCCGAGAAGGGATGGTTACTGGACAGGGGATGCCGCTTACCTCGACGGTCACGGCAGCCTGGTCATGGAGATCTACGAGGAGGACGGGGCCTATTACGACGGCTCGATCCATACACAACATAAGTTCGAACACACCTTTGGCTACTACGAGGCCAGGATCAAGCTCCACCAGGACGGGGGGCACTGGCCCGCCTTCTGGCTCATGACCGACGGTGTGGGGAGCATCGGGGATGACGGACGGGACGGGACCGAGATCGACATCATGGAGAAGCCATGGGCCTCGGGCCTGATGAAGTACGTGACCAATCATGCCATGCACTGGGACGGGTACGGCCCTGAAGGGGGCAGCGCCTCCCGGATCTCCTTCAGACCGGGGATCATGGATGGCTATCACACCTATGGTCTCTGGTGGTCTCCGGATGAATATGTCTTCTACATGGACGGCAAGGAGGTCTGGAGAACGGATGCCGGGGGCGTGTCCCAGGTCCCTGAGTACATCATCCTCTCGGACGAGATCGGACAGAGCTTTGTCTTTATGGAACAGATCGAAGATGCCCGGCTGCCGGATTTCTGGTACGTGGATTATGTCAGGGTGTTTGATCTCGTCCCATAACAAGAGAGAATTCCTGCTGAGGCACCCTCGCTTCAAAAAACTCGCTCGCTTTGGGACGAGTGGACGAGCCGGATTGGGATGAAGTTGAAAGTACCTGCAAAGGATGTCCAGGCCGCCCGACTGGAAAAGCTGCTCGATCAGGATGATCGCACGCCTGAGGAGCAGGCAGGGCTTCTTCGTATCATGCACCTTTTTGCCACGCTCCCCCTTCCGCCCGACCCTTACGGCCTCTATCCCAGGTATGAAGAGATGAGGGAGCGGTTCCTGTTGTCCATCGAGGGACCGGACAGCCAGCTCCTGGAGGAGAGTTTTCTTGCCCTCTATTCGCACGTTCATGGATACGATGTACCCTACACGCAGGCGGAACGTGAACGCGTTCTGGAAATCGGGGGTCACCTCTGTCACATCGGGGGCGTTTCACCCATCCTGAAGGCCGGGCCCTTCCTCGGGCCGGACACAATTTCCGGCGACTTCGGAGCAGGGAACGGGCTTCAGGGTCTCCTCATGCAGTTTCTTTTCCCACACCGGAAGACCGTACAGGTGGAGATCTCCAGCCGCATGGTGGAGGCGGGGCGCGCCCTGCAGTCCTGGATGGGCATCCCGGAGGAGCGGGTGGAGTGGATCGTGGAAGACGTCTCCAGGGTATCTCCTGCCTCCATGGATTTTGTGTACCTCTACCGTCCCGTGCGACCCACAGGGGAGGGCAGTCGATTCTATGAATCCTTTGCAGCCGAACTGGAGCGTGCCTCGTCGTCCGTGGTGATCTTCAGCATCGCGGACTGCCTGAAGTCGTTCCTTTCCGAAAGGTTCGAGATCTTCTACAACGACGGACATCTCACCTGCTTCCGCAGGATTCTTTGAAGCTATGCAGGATTTCTGCTAATTTCATGCCCATGCTGACCGGGCGTTTCCTGAAGCCCATCAAAACCGATTGCAGGAGAAGAGATGGGAAGCTTCAACACCTCGAAGACGTGCTGCCGTGGACTCACGTTCCTGGTCCTTGGTGCTTTTCTCATTCTCCTTCTTTCCGGTTGCGGGGAGGATGACGGGCCAGCATCGGGCCCAACATCCGAAGCGGTGAGCCGTCACATCGCTGAAGGGAAGCAATGGCTCCGGGCAGGTGAAGGAGACAGGGCAAGGCTCTCCTTCCTGAGTGCCCTGGGTCTCGATGCAGGGAGCGAGGAGGCTGTCTGCGGGACCGTCATCGCGGACGGGCTCCACGTGCTGGACGTCTTCGGCATCATCGTGGACTACATCAAGGTCCTGTTGGAGTTCGGCGGGCCCGTGAAGAGCGAAGCGGACCCGGACAGCTGGATCAATCCCATCCTCGACACCATGCTCAACGGGCTCCTGCTCGAGCACGTGGAAGAGCTGGTGGCTCATGCCGAACGCGCACAAGGCTCAGGGGCGTGCGGCTTCAGGCTCGACGGTGTGCCGGTTTTCATCTCCTTTGAACAGGTGGCCGTCCTTGAAACCGAATTCGATCTTTCCGACATGCATGCCTTTGAGTCCTTTTCCCTCCTGTTCGGCGGCCTGCTCAGGCATGCCCTGGTGCTGGACCTGGATTTCGACATCGGGCTCGCCTTCCTCATTACGGAGATCGACTTCGGCTCCCTGGATCCCCTGGAGGCGGTTGCTGCCGTTGTGAGGCTGCTCCTGCAGATGGTGGATGACCCCGGGCATCCAGACTTTCTCACCATGGATGAATCCGGTGTGGAGCAGTACCGCCTGGCCGGGCTTCAACTCGGCCTCGGCATGGATCACTTCCTTCGCACCTTCTCTGCCATGGAGGAGGAAACGGATCTGCAGGATGATGATGTCATGGGGTACGTGGACCTGAACGGCAACCGGGCTTACGATGCCGGGGAGCCCTTCCGGATCCCTCATTTCGGTGTCCTGGACGAGGAAGGCATGGAGTGGGTGGAGGCGTTGTCAGGCCTTGTGACCTCCCTTCGGGACTCCTATCTGGACCAGACCGAACATGACTCCGATCCGGAAAATCCGAACCCTTTCCAGGTCGCCACCCTCAACCCGGTTCTCGAGCTGCTCGGTCTGCCGGGGTTCATCCCTCCGAACCTGGCGCTCAACCTTGGCAACATGTATGCAAACCCCAACCCCACGGGCCTGAAGGACGCGCTCCTCGGCATCCTGCGCTTCCTGGATCTCATCCTGCCGGAGCCACCCCCCATACCCTAGCAGGCTGATGAAAAGCGCCCATCTGCTGCGTTCCGCTTATTGTTCGTCCCTGCGACGTACAGAGCGTACGCCTCGGTCCTAACAATTTCGTGCGCCTTGCATCTGGACACTTTTCATCAGCCTGCATCAAGCCACATGTTAGGTGTGAGGTTCAGAAGTAGTACTTGATTTCAGCGAAATAGAAATGAGGGTAGGTGCCGAACTCGCTCCTGATCCGTACGAGACGCACCGGATCCAGGGCAGGCCGCTCGCCGATGCTGAAGATGGCGCCTGCCAGGAGGTCGGCATTGTCGCTCAGGGACCAGGAGAGGAAGGGCTGGATCTGCGTGGACTGATCGGTGAGGGAGTGGATGGCCACGAGCTGTCCCAGGATCAGGGGGGTTATCTCGTAGGAAACGTTCATTCCCACCATCCATCGTCCAAGCTGGAGAAGGTGCCCCTGTGATGCGCGCAGGAGGGCCTGGAAGAAGCGGTCGCTGTCTGACTCGCCTGCGCCATTGTAGAGCCACTCGAGCTCAAAGGTGAGGGAGTTCTCAAAGCGGCGTCCCACCCCGATGACAGCGGTCAAGGCGTCTTCGAGCAGGCGCCCGTTGAGGGGAAAGGGCATGGCCGGGGACGGATCGTCCCAGAAGTGGGCAGCCTCGGCGCGCAGCTCAATGGTCTTGACCTCTCCCACCAGCCCGCCGCCCAGCTGGTGTCCGCCGTAGACCTTTCCCCCCTGCAGGGCAAAGTCGAACCCCTTGAAGTAGGTGAACGCACGCCCCAGCAGTGCGGACCCGTACCAGGAGGTGTCCGCGGACAGGTCCCGATCGAGGTACCGTCCCTCCAGGTCGAGTTCCCTTCCGAAGGCGTAGACCAGGGTTACGCCTGACAGGTCGCCCAGGGGGACATCCATTCGAACCGCGTCCACGCCTGCCTTGTAGTCACGGTCGAACTGGCTTGAATCAAAGGGCAGGAAGATGTCCAGGGGATTCCAGAAGTAGGCCTTTCCGAATGTGACGGCCTGCCTCCCCAGGGTGATATCCATCCAGGGAAGAGCGATCTTCACATTGAACCGGTCCCACCACAAAGAGGACCCGTGGTCATTCTCACTGACCTGGTCCCAGGTGTCGTCCACGGCCCGGTACTTGAGTTTGCCGGACTCCGTCAGGAATGGAAGAACCTGAAATCCGGTTTCCATTGAAAAGTACGTGAAGCCCTGGACGAGGTGAACCTCGTACTTGAGCCGGTCATTCGGCCGTCCGCCTGCGGTGAGCCGGAGGAGGGACTGGGAAAGCCCCTCAATGTCGTCTCCCTCAAAAATGGGTTCAAACGCATAGGGGTCGATCACGATACCGATGGTGCGGATGGACCCGTCCAGCCCGAAGGGCCCGTCCATGTCTCCCACGAGACCCCGAGCGGGGAAAG